>JBAZYO010000007.1:118197-366052 GCA_041659285.1 Vicinamibacterales bacterium
TAGGGCCGCACTTTAGTGCGGCCGTCTGATGAGGTTGGTTCGTCGAGCAAGAAGGTCGCTTCGACGCGCGAATCGTGAGACGATCGATTCATGGGCAGGCACACCTTCGCTCTCCTCGCCGTCCTCCTCCTGGGTGGTTCCGCGGCGCTCGCGCAAACACCGCCGAACGTCGATGCGGCCGCCGATCAGGTCTTCAACCGGGTCATGAGTCCGTACTGCCCGGGCCGGGTGCTGGCCACCTGCCCGTCGGGCGCCGCGGAAGTGCTGCGGCAGGAAGTGCGGCGCGACCTCGAAGCGGGCAAGTCGCCGGAGACCATCGAAGCGGGCCTGTATCAGCGCTTCGGCGAGTCCATCCGCGGCCTGCCGCGCACCGACGGCATCGGGCTGCTCGCCTGGGTGTTTCCCGCCGCCGTGTTCACGCTGACCGGGATTTGGCTGGTGGTGTGGCTGCGCCGGCCGCACCGGGGGGACGAGGCGAGCGGCGACCTGAAGGCGCCGGCGGCATCACCGGCCATCCTCGAACGCCTCGAAGACGAACTCGCCGACCTGTCGTAGCGCCGCGTCACCGGACGCGCGCGCTAGCGGAAGACCAGGAAGTGCTGGCGCGGCAGGAAGCCGTGCTTCGCCTCCAGGCGGAAGCCCGCCTGCTTCATCTCGGCCTCGATCTGCTCGGCGGTGAACCGGAATTCCACCGGCGGCCCCTCGGGTGCGTCCTTGCGGAAATCGACAATCGCCACACGGCCGGCCGCGGTCAACGACTTCCTCAGGTCGCGGAAGTAGGCCGGGCGATTGGGAATGTGATGGTAGGTGTCAACGATCAGCACCACGTCAACCGGCTTCGGCAGGTTCGGCCCGGCGGCGCCCGCCAGCACGGGCACGACGTTCATCAGGTGCTCCGACGTCGCCCGCGCCTTGAGGTGTTCCACCATGGCGGGTTCGATGTCCACGGCGTAGACCGTGAGGTCCGCCGCGACCTTGGCCAGCCGCATGCTGAAATAGCCGGTGCCGGCGCCAATGTCGGCCACCGCCATGCCGCCCTTCAACGCCAGCGCGTCGATCACCTTCGACGGCATTTGCCACGCATCGCGCGCCGGATCGTCGAACGACTTGGCAAACTTCGACGGGTCATCGAAACGATGCTGCATGTGATCGGGCTTCGCGCCGGGCGGCTGCTGGGCCTTGATCACGCCCGCGGTCGCGCACGCCATCACGAGAGCCGTCACCGTGTACTTCGTCACCATCGCCAGTTCCTTTCGATCGCGCAACCGCATGAACCGGGCGCACGTCCCGCACCTGGTCCCGAGGCCCGCCCGATGGCCAATGATCCTCCCGGCCGCCCGCGGCGTCCAGCCCGAAACGACACCCCAGGCACAAGGTCATCAACCTCGATCCCTTCGACCTGAACTGAGTGTGACGCGCGCGGCCGACCGCGTATGACATTCGGGGAAGACGAGCGGGCACCCGAGCGCTTACAATCGCCTCCGGCCGTTCACGCGAGCCGTCGCTCGCCGGCGCCGTCCATCGGCGCGACGGCCACTAGGGTGGACCAATGACGTCAACGAAGCGAAATCGCCGCGCCCTCATTGCCGGCCTCGGCCTGGCGGCCACGAGCGTCACGTTCGGAGCGCGCGGCGCCCGGGCGCAAGGCGCCCCGCCGCCCTTCACGCCAGCCCGCCATGAGCAGGATGCGTGGATGTCGGCCATGCCCGGCAAGCACCGCGTGGTGCTCGACATCGTCAGCCCGGAGGGCATTCCCGACGGCATCCGCTTCGCCGGCAATCTGTTCACCGGCAACAAGTCGGCATACGGCATCGAGGAGTCGGAGATGGCCATGATCGTGGTGCTGCGCCACTCCGCCACGGCCTACGGCTACTCGGACGCGATTTGGTCCAAGTACGGCAAGTCGCTCGACGCCAAGGCGACGCCGCCGCCGACGGCGAACCCCTACAACTCCGGCGAGCGCATGCAACTGGCCGGGCTCGCCAAGCGCGGCGTGCAGTTCATCGTCTGCGGCACGGCCAGCCGCGGCCTCGCCGGCCGCATCGCCGGCCAGGGTGGCAATGCCGACGCCGTACTGAAAGAAATGTCGGCGAACCTCATTCCCAACGCGCGCATCGTGTCGGCCGGCGTGGTCGGCGTGACGCACGCGCAGGAGCACGGGTTCACGTTCTTGTACGTCGGATAGGCAAGGACGAGGCGCGAACACTCACTTCAGGAGAACCGACCATGATCAAGACCCTGCTGGCCCTGTCCTTCGGCGTGGCGCTCGTCACCAACGCCGCCGTCGCGCACGCGCAGACATTACCCGTGCCCGGTGTGGAGGCGGCGCGTGATGTTCCCGGTGCCAAGGAGTTGCCGAATCCGGCCATCGTCCACAAGGTGGTGTTCGACATGGCCACGGCCGGCCCGAAGCCCACGGAGGTGCACCCGATGTTGGAGGCGGTGGCGCGCTACGTGAACACGCTCGCGAAGACCGGCGTGCCGGCCGCCAACCGCAAGGTGGCGGTGGTGTTCCACCAGGGCGCCACCGACTACGTCATGGCCAATGAGGCGTACAAGGCACGGCACGACGGCCAGGACAACCCGAACCTCAGCATGATGCAGGCGCTCAAGAAGGCCGGCGTGGACTTCCGCGTCTGCGGCCAGGCCACGCTGGGCCGCAAGATCGAGGCCAAGGAGATCATGCCGGAAGTGCAGCGCGACCTGTGGGCGCTCACGACCATCATCGCCCTGCAGCAGCAGGGCTACGTGCTCATCAAGCCCTGACCGCCGGCGGCTCGCTCTTCGCCGATTGGCTCCACCCGCCTATCCCGTCAGGGCTTGACCGGCACGATTGGCAGCTCGATGAAGCTCGCCGCGCCAGGCGCGTGATAGATGCGCTGCGTGGCCTTGACGTAGTCGCCGGGCTTCGCGAAGAAGATGTTCGGCACGAAGGTCTGCGGATTGCGGTCGTAGAGCGGGAACCAGCTCGATTGCACCTGCACCAGGATGCGGTGCCCGGGCTGGAACACGTGGTTCGCGGTCGGCAGGATGAAGCGGTACGGGAGCGCCGTGTTGGGCGCGATCGCCGTCGGCGTCGCGAAGCTCTCGCGGTAGCGGCCGCGAAAGATGTCCATCGACACCGGCAACTGGTAGCCGCCCATCTCGGGCTGGCTGGGCATTTCGTCCGGGTAGACGTCGATGAGCTTCACCACCCAGTCGCTGTCGCTCCCGCTCGTGGAGGCCACCAGGTTCACGAGTGGCACGCCGCTGATTCGCACCGGGTCGGTGAGCACGGGCGTCACGTAGCTCACGACATCCGTGCGATCGGCCACGGTGCGCTGGTCGGTCAGCAGCCACCGCTGCCAGAGCGCGCCATTCGAGAACTGCACGGGGCGCGGCAGGTAGGGCACGGGCTTGGACGGGTCCGACACGTACTCGTCGAAGCTCCCGGCGGCACCGGTCGCGCCGGCAGCGGGCGCGGTGAACGACAGCCCCTGGCCGGCCGTGAAGTACAACGGCTGTGACGTGGCCGCGCAATCCTTGGCGCACGACAACGGCCAACGCGGCAAGCGATCCCAGTGGTTATCCCCCGTGTTGTAGATGAATACCGGCGGCGTGTCGGCCTTGGGCGCGCCTGGCTTCAGGTACTGGTCGAAGAACGGCTTCAGCACGTCGCGGCGGAACTGCAGTGCCGTATCGCCCTCGAACTTCAGCGGCCCGAGCGACGCCCCCTCGTAGTTCACACCGCTGTGGCGCCACGGTCCCATCACCAGGTAGTTCAGGTCGTTGCGCGTGTCCTTCGACTCAATGGCCTGGTAGGTCTGAATCGCGCCCCACATGTCTTCCTGGTCCCAGATGCCCTGAATCCACATCGTCGGCACGGTCATGGGCTGCTTCGCCATGATCTTGTCGAGCGCCTGTTCCTGCCAGAAGTGATCGTAGGCGGGATGCTCCGACACCTTGCGCCACATGGGCAGCTGTTCGAGACCCGCGGCGCGGGCGTAGTCGCCCGCGGAGCCGGCGCGCCGGAAGGTCTCGTAGTCGTCGGTGCCGGGCCGGATGATGGTGCTGCCGCCGCCGCGCGCGGTGGTCTGGCCGCTGAAGAAGTCGAAGTTGGTCTGGCGGAAGGCGCCGAAGTGGAACCAGTCGTCGCCCATCCAGCCGTCGACCATCGGGCTCATCGGGGCGGCGACCTTGAGCGCCGGGTGAGGATTGACGAGCGCCATCACCACGGTGAAGCCCTCGTAGGAGCTGCCGAGCATGCCGACGCGGCCGTTGCCTTCGGGCACGTTCTTCACCAGCCACTCGATGGTGTCGTAGGCATCGGTCGAGTGGTCGGTGTTGGTCGGGTTGAGCGGACCGCGCAGGGGCCGCGTCATCAAGTAGTCGCCTTCCGACTCGTACTTCCCGCGCACGTCCTGGAACACACGGATGTAGCCGTCGGCCACGAACACTTCATCGCCCTGCGGCAGCGTGCCGAGCATCGTCGCTGACGGGGAGCGCGTCGCGCGGCCGGCCGCGTTGTAGGGCGTGCGCGTCATGATGATCGGCGCGTTCTTCGCGCCCCTGGGCACGACGATCACGGTGTAAAGCTTCACGCCGTCGCGCATGGGGATCATCGCCACGCGCTTCTCATAGTCGAAGCCGGTGGTCGGCCGCGTGAACGTGGCGGGGATGTCCGGCAGCGTGATGGGCGTCTGCGCCCAGGCCGCGGGCGAGACGACAAGGAGCAGGGCGGCCGCCAGGCCAGACCGAAGGTATGTCGAGGTCAACATCGGTCCAGTGTAGCGGCCTTTCAGCTGGTCGTCGGGGCCGTGTACTGGACTTCTTTGGCCTTGAGCGGCTCGGCGCCGTCGCCGGCGTTCACGACAATGCGCAGCCCCACCTTGAGGTCGGCCTGCGAGCCCTTCTGCTTGCCGCGCTTGAACGAGGTGGTCGGGGTGACCTCGAACGTCGCGGCCTTGCCCTCGGTGGTCTTCATCGACACCTTGTTGCCGTCAATGGCGGTGATGGTGCCCATCAACTTGTGTTCGTGACCGGGGTGCGCGAACGCGGCGGCGGGAACCAGCAGGGCCAGGACGAGGGCGACGAGGACGATGCGCTTCATTCCGGTAGGGTAACAGATCTCCGCGCCAGGTCGAGGACGGCCTCCGCCGACCACCCGGCCGCCCGCAGGTCGCGGACGCCAGTGGCACCGTCGGATTTGCTGAGCTTTTCGGTGGCCGACTTCATGACCAGGGCGTGATGGGCAAACCGCGGCATCACGCCACGGCCGAGCAGGCGCGCCAGGCGAATCTGCCGGCCCGTGGACGGCAACAGGTCCACGCCGCGAATGACGTCGGTGATCTTCTGCAAGTGATCGTCCACGGTGACCGCGAACTGGTAGGTCCAGTTGCCCAGCCGATCGCGCACCAGCAGGTCGCCGCACTGCGCCGACGGGTCCTGTACCTGCGGCCCGCACATCTCGTCGAAGAAGCGCTCCACGCCCGGCGCCATCCTCACCCGCCACCCGACATCGTCTGTGAGCGGGATGTCACGATCGCGGCAGGTGTTCGGATAGCGCAGCTCCGAAGTGGACTGGTCGCCGGTCACCGCCAGTATCTCGGCGCGCGAGCAGGCACAGCCATAGACCAGTTCACGGTCGATTAGCGGTTGCAGCGCTTTGCGATACAGCCCGTCTCGTTCGCTCTGCCGGACGACAGGGCCGGAGTGGTGGAAGCCGAGCCAGGCGAGGTCCTCGAGAATGGCGGCGTCGAATTCGGGCCGGCACCGCTGGCGGTCGTGGTCCTCGATGCGGAGCAGGACCTGGCCGTCGCGATCGTGCGCGGCCGTCCAGACGTGGAGGGCGTTGACGACGTGTCCCAGGTGAAGGAAGCCGGTCGGAGCCGGCGCGAACCGTGTAATCACGCGCCACTGAAGGATACCCTGCCGCCGGTCGATGCCGCATTTGCGCCGTTCGGTCCCTGGGCACCGACCGCGGCGCCCGGGATTGGCGTATAACCCAAGAGTCGGATGATTCTCGTCAGCCTGATCTTCCTGTTCGTCTACCTGTTCGGCGCCTATGCGTATGGGGCCGCGACGGTGATTGCCGTGAGCCAGGCCACCCCGGTCTGGGGTCCCTACCGGCGCTATGCCGCCGGGATGCGGCAACGCATCGACAAGGCCAGCCTGGCGCTGTTCACGATCAGCACCATCTGGTTTATCCAGCACGCGCTCATCGAGTTCCGCAACCTGATGGGGGACGCGACGGCGGGCTGGCTCGACCTGAGCACGCTGGTCGTCGTCTATTTCTTCCCGCCGGTGATCATGCACACGGTCTACCTGGAGTCGCAGTGCGAAGGCGTCTCGCGGCCGGCGGCCGCCGCCAGGCGGCTGCTGGGCGCGATGTACGTGCTCTCGCCCGCGGTCGGGGCCTACATCATCGCGGCCATCTTCGACCTGGTGCCGCGGCCGCAGCCGCTCAACGCCTGGATCGGGATCTCGATCGGCCTGCTGTTCACGGGGGCCAGCCTCTACTCCACCGTGCTCATGCTGCGACGCCCGCGGCCCTCGCGCACACCCGATCAGCAGCGCCTGCGCACCGTGATGATCTTCCTGTTCATCGGGTTGAGCGGCACGTTCCTGGCGCTGATGATCATGCGCGAGCAGCGCCTGCTGGTCGAGATCCTCGACCGCGTGTCGCGATCCGCGCCCGTCTATTTCCTGATCGCCTCGGTCTACTTCGAGAACCGGTTCGAGTTCTACGATCTCGTGGTCAAGCGGGCGCTCCTGCTCCTGCTGAGCGTGGTCGCCCTCGGCCTGTTCCTGGCCGTGGCGTTGCCGTACCTCGAACTGCTGCCCGGCGGCGGCGCCCGGCCGTGGCTGTTTGCCGTGGCGCTCGCGCCAATCGCGATGGTCATGCCGTGGCTGCATGCGCGCCTCGAGCGCTGGCTCGACCGCATGTGGCTGGGCCGGGAGTTCACGACGGTGGAGGCGGTCAAGCACGTGCTCGCGGCCATGCAGCCGGCGACCGATGAGCAGACCCTGGTGAGTGCCACCGAGTCGAAGCTGTCCGAGATCTTCGGCGCGCGCATCGCCGTGCTGATCGGCGACCAGGCGCCGCCAGAAGGCCTGACGATCGAAGCCGAAGTCGCCATGCCCACGCCGGTGTCGGGATACGCCGTGCGGATCGCCGTGCTGCGCGTGCCGGGCATGCGCCGCATCCTCAGTGAAGACCTCGCCTTGCTGCGCTCGCTGGCCGGCGTGTTCGGGTTCATGCTCGAGAACCTGCGGCTGCAGCGCCGGCGGCAGGAGCAGGACCTGATCGCCCAGGACCTGCGCCTGCAGTCGAGCAAGTCCGAGCTCAAGGCCCTGCGCGCGCAGATCAACCCGCATTTCCTGTTCAACGCGCTGAACGCCATTGCCTCGCTGATCCACACCGACCCGGCCCGCGCCGACGAAGCCGTCGAGCAACTCGCGGAAGTGTTCCGCTACACGCTGCGACGGTCCGATTCGGAATGGGCGCCGCTCGACCAGGAGTTGACGTTCGCGCGCGCCTACCTCGACGTCGAGCAGGCGCGCTTCGGCCAGCGCCTCACCTGCACGATTGACTCGGACCACCTGCCGCCGGCGCCGCACATCCCGTCGATGCTGCTGCAGACGCTGATCGAGAACGCCGTCAAGCATGGCGTGTCGCAAACCCGCGAGCCGGGCCGCATCGAGGTGATCGTCCGCACCGTCAGCGACCGGGTCACCCTCGAGGTGCGGAACACCGGACCCGGCGCCCAGGCCTTCGGACCCGGCCCGCGCGACGGCGCGGGCTTCGGCTTGCACAGCGTGCGCGAGCGGCTCAAGGGCCATTTCGGCGACGGCGCCACCTTCGCGCTGACCCGCGACGAGAATGCGGGGGTGACGATTGCGCGCATCACCATGCCGCATGTCAGGATGGCCGCATGATCCGCGCCGTGCTCGTCGATGACGAGCCGCCCGCCCGCGTGCGCATGCGGCAGCTGCTCGAGGCGGCCGGCGGCGTCGTGGTGGTCGGCGAAGCCGGCAGCGCCGTGGACGCGCGCGACCTGATCCGCGAGACGCGGCCCGACCTGGTCTTCCTGGACGTCGAGATGCCCGAAGTGCGCGGCACCACGCTGGCCGCATCGCTGCCCGAGCCGCGGCCCTTCATCGTGTTCGCCACCGCCTTCGAAAGCTACGCCCTCGACGCCATCGCCGTGGACGCCACCGACTACCTGTTGAAGCCGGTCTCGCGGGTCAAGCTCGCCGCCACGCTCGATCGCGTCCGCGCGCGACTGGCCAGGCAATCGGATCTCGAACGCGACGTCGCCGCCGGATCGGCCGTGCAGTCGCAGATGTGGCCGGGCGCGCTGCCCGAGGTGCCGGGGTTTGACTGCGCCGCGGCGTCGCTGCCGGCCCGCGGGGTTGGCGGAGATTTCTACGACATGTTTTCGCTTCAGGATGGTGTTGGCGGGCAGTGGGCGCTGCTGCTGGGTGATGCCTCCGGCAAGGGCGTGGCTGCCGGCCTGGTGGCGTCCGCGGTGCAGGCGCGCGTGCACACCGCCGCCCGTCTCGCTCGCCTCGCGCCGGCCGCGCTGATGGCGGCCGTCGACCGCGATGTCTATGGCACCACCGACGGCGCGCGCTACGCCACCGCGATCTACGCCAGGCTCGATGCCGGCACGCGGCGGCTGACACTCGTCAACGCCGGACACCCCGCCGTGCTGGTAGTCGCCGGGACCTCCATCACCCGCCTCGACGCCTCGGGGCCGGCATTGGGATTGACCGAAGCCGGTTCGTTCGCCTCGCACGACGTCACGCTCGAGCCTGGCGCGCTGCTGGTCGCGTACACTGATGGCGTCAGCGACGCGCTCGACGAGGCCGATGAGGAATTCGGTGACGCGCGCGTGGCGACGTTGATGGCGGCCAACGGCCAGGCTCCAGCCGCGCACCTCTGCTCATGTATTCTCGACGCCGTGCGCAGGCACCGGGGCGGCCGGCAGGATCAGGACGACGTGACCGCGCTGGTGGTGAGGGCCCGATGATTCGGACGTTGCTGATCGACGATGAGCAGCCGGCGCGCGAGCGGTTGAAGCAGTTGCTTGGCGCGCATCCCGACATCGAGGTGGTGGGCGAGGCCGACGACGGCATCGACGCCGCGGAGAAGATCGCCGCGCTCGCACCGGACCTCGTCCTGCTCGACATCCAGATGCCCGGGGCCAGCGGCCTCGACGTCGCGGCCTCGCTCGGTCAGCCGCGACCCGCCGTGATCTTCTGCACGGCCTACGACCAGTACGCCGTGGACGCCTTCGAGTTGTCGGCCATCGACTACCTGCTGAAGCCGGTCAACCGGGCGCGCCTCGCCTCCGCGCTCGACCGGGTTCGCGCCGCCACTGGCATCCGCGGCCGCGATCGCGCCATCGACGCGCTGACGCAGGCCAAGGGTCTCTCGCCCACGCGCTTTCTCGCCCGCCGCGGCGCCCGCTTCCGCGTCGTGCCCGTCCAGGACGTGGTGGCGTTCACGTTCGTGGATGGCGTCACGCACGTCATGACGCCAACCGAACAGCTGTCGATGCAACCGACGCTGGCCGCGCTGGCGCGCCGGCTCGACCCGGCCACGTTCTTCCAGGTCTCGCGCGCGGCGATCATCCGCCTCGACGCGGTCCGCGAGGCCAAGCCGTTCGCCGACGGCACCGGCGAGATCACGCTGGCCAACGGGATGACGATGCTGGTGGCGCGGCGGCGCTGGCGCGCATTGCTGGAGCGGCTGGAGGGGTAAATGGGCCACTTGGCCCCTCGGGCGGGTGTCAAATTTGGGACTCCCGCCAAGGGTACGAACTTGATACGCTCACAGCATCGTGTCCACATCAAGCCGCGAGCCCTCCGGTCCTGGCGTCCCCAAGCGGCAAAGCGCCGGCGAAGCCCGCTTTCGCCAACTCCTGATCGCTCAGTCGACGCTGACCCCCCAGCAGCTTGACGTGGCAACTGGCCACGCGGAAGAGCACCACGTCCCACTGGCTGAGGCGATTGTGACTTTGGGACTGGCGCCGGAACACGCCTGTTACGCGGTGCTGGCGGAGGCGACAGGCATGCGGCTGGCCGACCTCACCACGATCACGCCGAGCCCGCTCGCGCTTCGCCTCGTCCCTGAGCGCGTGGCGAGGCGTCACGCCCTGATCCCGCTGGACGAAGACAACCGCGTCCTGACCTACGCCACCAGCTGCCCGTTCGACGTTCAGGCGGAACAGGACGTCGGATTTGCGTCGGGGCGCAAGCCAGTCGCGATGCTGGCGCTGCGATCGGAAGTGTTGGGCGCGCTCGAACGCTGGTACCCGAAACTGGGCGACATCGAGCTCCTGCTCGGGCGCGTGCGGTCGCGCCTCCCCGTCCAACTGCTCGGCCTGGCGGACGCCCAGGGCGAGACGGGCTCGCCCATCATGGATCTGTGCAACCACATCGTGGCCGGGGCGGTTGAAGTGGGCGCCAGCGACATCCACATCGAACCGTCGGCGCGGGGACTCGCCGTCCGCTACCGGCTCCGCGGCATCCTCGAGCCGATGTTCATCGTGCCCCCTGAGGCGGCCGCCGCCGTTTCCAACCGTTACAAGATCATGGCGCG
Organism: Vicinamibacterales bacterium; assembly: GCA_041659285.1. Lineage (NCBI taxonomy): Bacteria > Pseudomonadati > Acidobacteriota > Vicinamibacteria > Vicinamibacterales > Vicinamibacterales bacterium. The sequence goes on from JBAZYO010000007.1 coordinate 128,786, forward strand.
GGCCGACATCTCCGTGAGACACCGGCCCCAAGACGGGGCGTTTCGGTTGTCGATCAGCGGCCGGCCCATCGATGTGCGATTCTCGACACTGCCAACCGTGACGGGAGAGAAGCTGGTGATGCGGGTGATCGACAGCCAGGCCACACCGCAGGGCCTCGATTCGCTCGGCTACGACGCCGCCAATCTCGCCCGGCTCGAGAAGGCGCTCGGCCAGCCCGACGGGCTCATCCTCATGACCGGCCCCACCGGGTCGGGCAAGTCCACCGTTCTCTACAGCGCGCTGCGTCACCTGCAGAATGGCCGCACGAACATCGTCTCGGTCGAAGATCCGGTGGAACGCCAGGTCGCCGGCGTCAACCAAATCCAGGTCAACGCCGCTGCCGGAAATACCTTCCCGTCGGTGCTGCGATCGATCCTGCGGCAGGATCCGAACGTGATCATGGTGGGCGAGATTCGCGACGCCGAGGTCGCCGAGATCGTCGGCCAGGCGGCCTATACCGGGCATCTCGTGCTCACCTCGCTCCACACCGCCGACTGCGCCTCGGCGGTGACGCGGTTGCTCAATCTCGGTCTCGAACCGTTCAAGATTGCGGAGAGCCTGAGGGCCATCGTCGCGCAACGGCTGGTGCGGAAGCTGTGTCCCGATTGCCGTCGCGTGCTTGACCAGTTCGAGGCGCGGCGGCTGGGCCGGGAGCTCGGCCTGGTGGCGGTGCCGGCGTCGGCCGGCGCCGGCTGCGATCGCTGCAAGGGCACCGGCTACACGGACCGGATTCCGGTCACGGAGGTGCTGGTGGCCGACGAAGCGATGCGCGACGCGATCGGGAAAGGCGCCACCGCCATGGAGATTCGCGCTCTCATGCACGCCGCGGGGTGTGACTCGATGCGCGAGAACGCGCTCGCTCTCGTCGCGCAGGGCGTCACCTCGATCGACGAGGTCGACCGCGTCCTGGCCACCGAAGAAGCCCCGGCCACGCCGGCGAGCAGCAAGCGGCGCGTCCTGATCACCGACGACGACCGCATTACGCGGATGTTGGTCAAGCTGCTCCTCGAGCGGGACGGCTACGAGGTGATCGAGGGCGTCGACGGCACCGAGGCGGTGGCGTTGGCGCACCGCGAACGCCCCGACCTGATCATCATCGACCTGATGATGCCGAAGATGGACGGGTATGAAGCGATTCAGAGAATCCGGCGCGATCTGTCCCTGGCCACGGTGCCGGTCATGGTGCTGACCGCCGAGGACGGCGCCGACATCGAACTCCGGGTGCTCGAGATGGGGGCCGACGACTACATGGTCAAGCCGTTCGAACCCGAGGTGCTGCTGTCCCGGGTGCGCGCCGCCTTCCGCCGCCTGGATCGTGTGGTGGCCGCGTAACCCCTTATAATCGCGGGCATGTTTTCCCGTCGCGACTTATTGTGGCGCCTGGCAATGGCCGGCGTCATGGCGCGCGTGGCGCCATCAGGCGTCGTCTTCGCACAGACTCCCAGCGCGGCGCAGCGATTCGGCAAGGAGAAGCTGCTCATCCGCTCGATGCGGCCGCCAGACTTCGAGACGCCGGTCGCCCTGCTCGATTCGTTCATCACGCCGAACGACCTGTTCTACGTGCGATCGCACCTGCCCATTCCAGCCCAGCTCGACGCGGCCACCTGGGCCTTGAAAATCGGCGGCCAGGTCAACTCGCCGCTGTCCCTCTCGATCGATGAGATCAAGAAGCTGCCCGCCGTCACCGTGACCGTGACGCTCGAGTGCGCGGGCAACGGCCGCGGCTTTTTCGAGCCCGCCGTGGCCGGCATCCAGTGGGAGAAGGGCGCGGTGAGCACCGCCAGGTTCACCGGCGCGCGCATGTCGGACGTGCTGAAGCGCGCCGGCGTGAAGACGACGGGCAGGAACGTCGAGATGCACGCCGCCGACCGGCCGCTGGGGACGATGCCGGCGTTCGTGCGGCAGGTGCCGATGGCCAAGGCCATGCACCCCGACACGCTGCTCGCCTACGACATGAACGGCCAGCCCATGCCGGCCGTGCACGGCTTCCCGCTCCGCGCCATCGTGCCCGGCTGGGAAGGCGCGTATTCGGTGAAGTGGGTCAACGCGCTGAATGTGCTCGACAAGGACTCCGGCAGCTTCTGGGTGGCGACCGCGTATCGCTATCCCAATCGCCGCGTGGCTCCCGGCGCCGCCGTGGATGCGAAAGACATGGTGCCGCTGACCGGCCTGGTGGTGAAGTCGTTGATCACCTCGCCCGCGGCCGGCGCGGCGCTCCCCGCCGGCCAGGTCGCGGTGGCCGGCTTCGCGTGGGCCGGCGAGACCAGCATCGCCAAGGTGGACATCTCGATCGACAACGGCGCGACCTGGACCGCGGCGCGGCTGGTCGGCGAACAGGCGAAGTACACCTGGCGGCGCTTCGAGCACACGTTCACGGTCAGCACTCCGCGGTCGGTGCTCATCCTTTCGCGCGCCACCGATTCCACCGGCACGTCGCAACCCGCCGTGTCGCATTGGAACCCGTCGGGCTATCTCTGGAACCAATACGATTCGGTCAGGGTGGAGATCGCAAGTGCGTAAGGTGCCTGGGGTGCCTAAGGGGTGGGTGCCATGGTGCCTCGGTGCCATGGTGCTTGGTGCCATGGTGCTTGGTGCCATGGTGCTTGGTGCGCAGGTGCTCTCGGCGCAGTCGCTGCCGGCCGGGGCGGGCGGCGACGTGGTGAGGCAACGCTGCGTGAGCTGTCACGAGAGCGACATCATCACCTCGCAGCGGCTGTCGCTGACCGGCTGGACCCGGTCGGTGGACAAGATGGTGCGCTGGGGCGCCACGGTCACGCCGGCGGAACGGGAAGTGCTGCATCCCTACCTGGCCGAGCACTTCGGCCCGACGCCGGCGGCCTCGCATGCCACCACCGAGGCCGGGGCTGCGTCCTACACGCGAGCATGCCTGGTCTGCCACGACGCCGACATCATCCAGCAGCAGAAGCTGTCGCCAACCGGCTGGACCCGTTCGGTCGAGAAGATGATGCGCTGGGGCGCCGCGGTGAGCGAGGCCGAGAAGACGCCGCTCGTGGACTACCTGTCGTCGCGGTACGGCCCAAGGTAAGGTCCGCGTGCTGATCGGTCTTGCGGCCGTCATCACGCTCTTCACCATCCTCTGGCTGTCCTCGCTCGGCCTCGTAGGGCTCGGCGCTCATGCGCCTCATAGGGCTCGCGGCCTTCGGCCGCTCGTAGGGTTCGGCGCTTCGCGCCTCATGGGGATCCCTTGCTCGGTACACCTTCCACTGGGTCGCCACTCCTATACCTGTCCAACAGGCCGTTGAGAGGGGCGGCTACTTGCCTCACCTGGAGTTCCAATGCGTCGTAGTGCGCGGGTGCGATATACCCGAGGCGACGCGCGGCGTGTAGGCCATACCCAACCTCCGCCAGTGATGCCGACGCGATACTCAGAAAGTGAAACTTCTCCTTCCGATATTGGCGTGCGTATCCTTCCACAATGTTCGCAGGAACTGAGTACGCGGCCCTCCGAAGCTGTGAAGACAGCTCGTACCTTTCCTCCCGCGGCAGGGTTTTCTGCGTCAGGCGGTGGATCTCGATGAAGAGGTCGTCAGCACGTTGCCAGGCAATCAGCGTGTGGTGTTTGAGCATGGGCGGCGTGGCAGCAATGCAGATGCCACGCTGGGGCTCGTGGGGCTCGCGGCTTCGCCGCTCGTAGGGGTCGGCGCTACGCGCCTCCTGGGGCTCGGGGCTTCGCCCCTCGTGGGGGTCGGGCCTTCAGCTCAGCCTCGAGTGGCCGTCTCACTACTCTGTTGTGTCAGAACTCGCCGCCATTCGCCGGTTGTTGCGGGTCAGGCTGCGTCACCGGACATCGTGAACAACCGAATCTGTGTCGAATCTGCGGCTGCATTCATCCGGCGGGTGACGGCAACTCAAGCGCATTCCGGAGCATTCCGGGACTAGGGTTGCGGAGCACCCCCACGAGGGCCAAAGGCCCGAGCCCTACGAGGCGCGACTTGTCCGCCGAGCCCCACGAGCGCCCTAGACGCGAGCCCTACGCACCGCGGAGCGGTGACGCTCCGCGGTGCCGATCGAGTTCGGCGGCCCTGGCGAGTGCGGACCTGACGACAGTCTGCGGGGCGCCGTGAAGCTCGAGCAGCGTGATCGCGTTCCGGGTCGTAGCCGGGCCGGGCTCCAGGCGGTATTCGAAGGTCAGGCCCTCCGGCCCGATCGAATCCGCGAAGTGGCACGCCTGATACTCGTCACGGAGGAGCTCCACGAGCTCGGCGTCGTGTGTGGCGGCCAGCACCAGGTGATTCCGGCCGCGACCCGAATCTCTGACGAGCTCCCTCAGCACGGCCTCGCCCACGGCGATCCGCTCGACGGCGTTGGTCCCTCGAAACAGTTCATCGAACAGAAACAGGTGCGGATCGGCTGACGCGCTCGCCGTAACCCTCGACAGCACTTCCTCAACCTCAACGAGGTAGTAGCTCTTGCCCTCGACCAAATCGTCTGCTCGCCCGATACAGCTCTGCACTTGGAGCACAGGCGCGCGATAGTCGGTCGCAAGACACGTGTTGATTGACTGCGCCATGACGGCCGTCACGCCGACGGTTCGCAGGAAGGTGGACTTCCCGGACATGTTCGAGCCGGTGACGAGCACACCATGTGGCGGACCCAGTTCAATAGAGTTCGGCACGGCGTCGACAACGAGCGGATGCCGGATGCCGGTCAGGATGGCGCGACTCCCCACAGGCTGAAACCGCGGGCGTGCCCACGTTTCGGTTGCAGCGCGGAAAGACGCCACGCTGATTGCCGCATCGACCTCTCCAACGGTGGCAATGACACTGAGAAGGGCACGGCTGCAGGACCGCAGTTCCCCGACCGCGAGCGACAGCGCGTTGATATCGAGCAGGAACAGGAGGTTGAGATATTCCCAGAAGCCGGCGATCAACTCGTTCGACTTTGATGGGTCACGCCCGACCCAACGGGCGATAGCGTTCAGCCTGGCGATCTTTGGCAGCTCGCGAGAAAGGGATGCGGTAATGGGTTCAGGCAGGCTCGCACGGATGATCTCAGCCGACGATACCAACGCGCTGATCTGGCGGAACGGCCCGATCATCGAACTGGTTCGCCATGCCGTCTTGGTCCTGACGAGCAGGTTGACGGCCGCGCCAGCGACGGGGATGAGAAACGCGCTGGGCCAGACCGGAATGGCGAGGAAAGCCGTGAGTACAACCCCGGCCCACACCACGAACAGGAGGTGCCAGCGTGGCCGCGTGAGCGCATCTCGCTGGGCCAACCACCACAGATCGTAGCCATCAGGATCGCGAAGGACGGCCAATGCCAGCTGAATTCGCTCGCGAGTTGCGGGATTTGCTGACATCCACTCGACAAGATGCTCGAACCCGTCGAGGTCGCCGGCATCCTGCCGGCGCAGTCGATGATAGAGGGCCTGCTGGCCGATCGTGCTTTCAGTGCGGTCGATCGACTGAAAGACCTCGTCGAGATTCAGATCGTTCCAGGTGCGGTCATCAAGTGATCGGCCGATGCCGTTCGCCAAGATGATCGACCTGTGGTACTCCGCAATCGCCTCCATCTTTCGAGGGCGATCGCTCGGTTTGCCCCAGTTGACGCGAATCGTCGACAAAAGCCGGGCACGGGCCCGTCGCGAGAACCACTCGGCGGTGACCGCGAGCAAGACGAGTGCGGCGACGGCAGCGGCAGCCGGTGGCATTGGGCCGGAGCGTAACACGCATGGGTCCAAGGAAGCAGGTGAGCGCCAAGTCCCAGGAGCGAGCGCCGCGAGCGACCCCCGAGATTGTTCATGGCGGCGTCAGCGTGAACACCTTCCCGGCTCGATAGAGGGCCATCCGCTCGCGGATGGCCTGACGCAACGCAGGCTGGTTGGCGGACGTGGCCGATTCGGCCTCGCTCGCCAGCCGCACGGCGTCCTCGAACAACCCCATCGCCGCCTGGCACCCGGCCAGCGCGTCAAGCGCCGCGGGGTCGCGCCGGCCCGTGGCCGCGACGATGCGTTCGGCCAGCCGCCGCGCCGCGGCGGGCCGCCGGGCCATGGGCTCCGGGTGGGCGGCGAGTAACCACACCACCGGCGTCAGCCGGGTCAGTAGATCCGGCTTCTGCTCGAGCGCCAGCGCGACCTGCGTCAGCGCGGCATCCGTCGCGCCATCCCCCGCGAGGACCACGGCCAGGTTGGCGCGGGCATCTGCGTTCCCGGGATCGGTGTTCACAGCGCGCTCGAACCCGGCGCGAGCATCGGCCACGCGTCCGTCCTTGAGCAGAAGCGTCGCGAGATTGTTGTGGGCGGCCGAATACGACGCATCAATCGTCAGCGCCTGCGCGTAGCGGGCCCTGGCTTCGCCGGGGCGGCCGGCCGCCTCGAGCGCGACGCCTTCATTGAACCAGGCGGCTGCGGACCCGGGCTGCAGCTTCGTGACCGCGCTGAAGTGGATCAGTGCCTTCGCCGGTTGGCCGAGCGCGAGGTACAACCCGGCGGCGTCGTTCCTCAGGTTCACATGGTTCGGTTCGCGCCGGAGGAGGACCTCGCTGCCGACGGCGTCCTCGGTCTGCATCTTGAGGTCGGCCGCCTGTCGCAGGCGGGCGCGGTCAGCGTCGGTCCGCGTCATCACCTGGACCCACAGGTCCGCCATCTCGTCGCTCGATCGCCATCCCCAGGCGGCCCGGGTCGGCGGCCGGTCCGGATTTCGCGGATTGGCCTCGGAGTTGTCGAACACGTATTCGAGCGACAGCCGCGTGCCGGCCGGCAGCCAGAACGGCGCGGCATACAGGTATCGATCCTGCCAGTTCATGTCCCACTCGGTGATACGGATTAGCGCGCGTCGCGAGCCATCAGGCAGGGTGGCCCACCCGTCCATCGAGCGCGCGCGGTAGTGCGCGTGTGGCTGCACCGCTCGCACTTCCGCGTCCACGGGCAGGACGAACGAATCGGTGACCACATGCCGCGACGCGCCGGCAGGCACATCGAGATCCTGGCGGCCCAGTCGAATCACCGTCGGCTGACGCGACGGCGGGCCATTGCCAAAGTACAAGCCAATGACCGGCGCCACCTCCTCCGCTTTTCCCGACGGCCGCAGGTGCAACTGCACGACCAGGTCAGACCCACCCTCGAGGCGCCACGACAGCGCGTCCGACAGCACCGGCGCCGCTTGACCGGGGGTCCACCCCAGGAAGTGTCCATCGGGAAAGTCGGCCGAGCGCGCGATGATGCCCTCGTAGCCCGGCAACGGGTCGGCGTCATCCAGGCGACGGGACGCGCCGGTGGCATCGACCCGGATGTTGGCATGGTGGACGGCACGACTGCCGGACCGAAACTGCAACCCCCGCACGTAGCGTGCGCCGGCGATCGGCACGGGCACCGAGAAGATCCGGAACACGTCGAGGCCATCAGCGCGCAGAGTGTAGGCCGGCAACTGCAGGACCAGGTCGGGCGCAGTGGTTCCCCAGGCGCCGGATGAATCGGCGAGCCGCAAAGCAGGCGTGGGGCCGGCGGCTTCGGCCGGCGGTGGTCCTGCGGGCGTACCGGCAGCGACCCATTGCGTGATCGTGGCGATCTCGGTGTCGCTCATCCGGCGCGTGCCCTCGAACTCGCCGAAGCCCGGCTCCGGTTTCCACGGCGGCATGAAGCGGCTCTTGATGACCGCCACAATCATCGACGCGTGACGCCGGACGTCGTCGAACGTGGCAAGGCTGAAGGGGGCATCCCCGCCTGGCGCGTGGCACGACCCGCAGCGTGCCGCGAGGATGGGGGCCACCTCGCCGCCATAGGTTATGGCGCGCGACGCCGTCTGCGCGGGCGCCTCCCGGGCTCCGCCGGACGCGCCGGCGAACGCCAGTACGGCAGCGGCGCAGGTCAGTCCCCACACATGTCGGCCCCGCATGAGTGCGGCGAGTATAGTGCGCAATCTCACCTTGACGTGCCCTTCCACCCGGCGCTATCGTCTGGCTCGTTTACACATACCGGCAATTCGCGGGATTCATTCTCTCGGGCACCAACCAGCTTCCACAGTCCGTTTCAGGAGGATCCATGCGAAAGCTCGTACTCTTGGTGGCGACCGCCGCCTTGTTCGTGGCCACCCCCGTCGCTGCCCAATCCAGCGGCATCGCCGGTGTCGTCCGGGATTCCGGCGGCGGCGTGCTGCCGGGTGTCACGGTGGAGGCGGCCAGCCCGGCGTTGATCGAGCGCGTCCGCTCCGCGATCACCGACTCGCAGGGCCGCTACAACATCATCGACCTCCGGCCTGGAACCTACTCGGTGACGTTCACCCTGCCGGGTTTTTCGACGGTCCGCCGCACCGAGATCGAGTTGCCGGCGGCATTCACGGCGAATGTGAATGTGGATCTGAAGGTGGGGGCCCTCGAAGAAACCATCACCGTGACCGGGGAGAGTCCCCTGGTTGACACCCATAACGTGGTCAAACGCCAGGTCGTGGGCCAGGACGTCATCGAGTCGATGCCGACCTCCAAGAACTGGTCCACGCTTGGCGTGATGACGGTTGGCGTGTTCAGCAACCAGAACGACGTCGGCGGGTCGGCGGGTGAGCACCAGAATCAGCTCAAGGCGCACGGCGGTTCGTTCAACGACCGCATCGTCCAGTTGGACGGCCTGATGATCGCGAACATGGCGTGCAACTACGCCTGCACCGGCCTCTCCACCAACGACGCCTCGACCCAGGAGCTCAGTTACGAGTTTGGCGCCATCTCGGCCGAAGTGGCCGGTGGCGGCGTGCGCGTCAACATCATTCCTCGCGAAGGTGGCAACCTGTTCAGCGGGTCGGCCTTCGTCAACTTCGCCAATGCCGGCCTTCAGGGCAGCAACGTGGACGACGCCTTGCGCGAACAGGGCGTGACGACGGCCGACAGCATCGAGCGGATCTACGACACGAGCTTTGCCTTCGGCGGCCCGCTGAAGAAAGACAAATTATGGTTCTGGTCGGCGCACCGTTTCTGGGGCTACGAGCAGATCCGCACCAACACCTTTTACGAGGGCAACCCGAACGACTTCGTATTCGATCCGGATCGCAGCCGGCCGGGCACCGAGACCCAGAAGAACGGCAGCCTCGACCTGCGCCTGACCTGGCAGATCAGCCCGAAGAACAAGTTGTCGGCCTACTACAACTACGCGCCGCGCAAGACCGAGCATTGGACCCTGGTGAGCAACATTCAACCGGATGCCTCGCAGCTGCAAAACCTGCCCATCAATCACTTCGAGACGCTGACCTTCCGGTCGACGATCTCTTCGCGGCTGCTGTTCGAGGCGGCCGCCGGCAACATGACCGAAATATGGACGCGCGAACCGGTGGAAGATTCGACAACGTCGAAGGGCTACCCGGTGACCGAGCAGACCACGGGCATCAACTTCCGCGCCTATTCGGCGACGTTCTCGCGCAACTACACGTCGCTGCGCTCGTATCGTTCGGCGCTGTCATACGTGACAGGCTCACATGCCTTCCGGGTCGGCTTCACGCTGCAGGAAGGCCCGGCGGTGACCGATGTCTACACCAGCCACGACACCGCGCTGACGGTGCGCAACGGTGTGCCGTTCCAGGTGACGGTCCGCACGACGCCCTACACTGCGCGCGAACGGCTGGTGGCCGACCTCGGCATTTACGCGCAGGACACGTGGACCATCAAGCGGCTGACCGCCAACCTGGGCGTACGCTGGGACTACCTGAATAACAAGGTCGAGAAACAGACCGCCGCCGGCGGCACGTGGATTGGCCCGCGGAGCTTCGACGAGCTCACCAACGTGCCGAACTACAAGGACCTCGCGCCGCGTCTGGGACTGGCCTACGACCTGTTTGGCAACGGCAAGACCGCGGTCAAGGCCACGATCAGCCGCTATGTGGTGCCGAACACGGTGGCGGTGGCTCGCTCACTCAATCCCTTCAACACCTCGGTCAACAACACCACGCGGAGCTGGACCGACGCCAACCGCGACGGCGTCCCGCAAGTCTCGGAACTGGGACCGCTGGCCAATAACGCGTTCGGCTCGGTGAACGTCGCGACGCGCTACGACCCCGACGCGATCGAGGGGTTCGGCAAGCGCCGCAACAACTGGGAATTCTCGGCGGGCGTCACCCAGGAGCTGATGTCGCGCCTGTCGGTGGACGTGTCCTACTATCGTCGGGCCCAGGGTAACTTCACGGTCACCGACAACCTGGATGTCGGTCCGACCGACTTCCAGCCGTACTGCGTGACGGCCCCACGCGACTCGCGCTTGCCCGACGGCGGCGGCCAGCAGATCTGCGGCCTCTACGACATCGTGCCCACCAAGTTCGGCGTCGCCACCAACAACCTGGTGACGCGCGTCGACAAGCTGGACGTGAAGCAGGAAGAGGTGTTCGACGGCGTCGACATGGCGTTCAACGCCAGGCTGGGAGGCGGGGTGTTCCTGAACGGCGGCATCGCGGTCGGCCGCACGCGCTTCAATCAGTGCGATGCGTTTGTCGACAACCCGGCCGAGCAGTTCGGCCTGACCGGCGCCACGTTCTCGTATTGCGACTACACGTCAGGCGTGCTCACGCAGGCGAAGGTGAACGGGTCGTACACGCTGCCCTGGCAGGACATCCAGATTGGCGGCGTGCTGCAGAACCTGCCGGGCCAGCAGATTCTGGCGCAGTGGAACATCACGCAGGCCGACGCGGCCGCCAACCTGGGACGGTCGCTCTCGGGCGGCGCCAACACCTCGCGCGTGGTGCCGCTCATCAAGCCCGGCACCATGTTCACGCCGCGGCGCACGCAGATTGACCTGCGGGTCTCCAAGCCGTTCCGAATCGGCGGCGCCAGGCGCCTGCAGATCATGGCCGACGTGTTCAACCTGACCAACTCGAACGCCTCGGTCGGTGCCACTTCGAATGCGGGTGAACCGCCCGCCTCGCTGATCACCACCTTCGGCTCGGCGTGGCTGCGCCCGCTCAACGTGCTGCAAGCGCGCTACATCAAGTTCGGCGCACAGCTGAATTTCTGATGCACGGTGCGGCGGGATGGGGCTCGAGCGCAGCCCTCGCCCGCCGCGCTCGAACCCGGCACGAGCGGTTGGCGTCAAGATTGCATTTGGAGAGGCGTCATGCCAATGCCGCTCCTATTCCCGCTCCTTCTTGTCTCGATCGTCACGTGGGCCGGCTGCGGCGATGACTCGCCCCTTGGGGCGGAACTGGAACGGTCTCAGCAAGCTCCGCTGGCCAGTGCCGAGCCAGACGCCGAGGTGGTCGCCGCCGTTGACCGGACGCTCGGGGCAGGTGAGCTCGAAGCGGTCAGATGGGGCAACCTGCGCGACGTGATCGCCGACCTCAGGGTGGTCTATGCCGACCAGGCCGACCGGCTGGTGTGGTTCGACGTGGCGACGCCGGTAGCCAAATTGGAACCCGCGCTGGCTGTAATTGCCCGCGCCGGCGACTACGGGCTCGATCCGGGGGACTACGACGCCGCCCAGCTGGCGGCCCAATGGCCGGCGATCAAGTCCAGATCGGCCTCAGCGCGCGATCGCGCGGCCTTCGACTTGACGGTGAGCATCGCCGCGGCGCGGATGATCAGAGCCGTGCATGCGGGTCGCGTCGATCCGGCCGCCATGCGCTGGAACTACGCGGCCGCGGCCAAGACCACCGACATCGCCGGATCGCTGCGGAGGGCGGCCGCCACCGACGACCTCGGCGCCGTGCTTGATTCGCTCGAGCCGCAGTTCGCCCACTACCAGCGCGCCAAGAAGAAGCTCGCCTTCTATAAGGCTACGGCGATGAAGGGTGAACCGCCGGTGGTACCCGAACTGGCGAAGGGCTCGACCAAGATCGCTCCCGGCCAGGCATGGGCGGGGGTGCCTCAACTGATCGCGCGATTGACCGCCACCGGGGATGTGTCGGCCGAATCCGCCGCGGCGGCGACGCCCGCGGCGGCGGCCGAACCACCGCCGCAAGCCGGGTCGCCGCCCGCCGTACCGGTGTATGAGGGCGCGCTGGTCGACAGCGTCAAGCGCTTCCAGGAACGCCACGGCCTTGGTGCCGACGGCGTTATCGGCGCCACGACGATCAAGGCGCTGAACGTGCCGTTGGCGAGGCGGGCCCGGCAGCTCGAACTGGCGATGGAACGCGGACGCTGGCTGCCGGATCTCAGCGACCGTCCCAATGTATTCGTCAACGTCGCGTTGTTCCGCCTGTGGGCCACCGATCCGGTGAGCGGCGAAGAGTCGCTGCGCATGAACGTCGTGGTCGGCAAGGCGCTCAACACACAGACACCGATCTTCGTTGATCAGATGGAGTACGTGGTCTTCCGGCCCTACTGGAACCCGCCGCCCAGCATCATCACTGGCGAGATCGTTCCGGCCCTGAGGAAAGACCCGTCCTACCTTAATCGCCAGAACATGGAGATTGTGGCCAGCGGTGCCGACGACGCGGCGTCGCTGCCGGCGAGCGAAGACAACATCGCCAAGGTCGCCTCCGGTCGACTGTTCGTGCGCCAGCGGCCCGGACCGTCGAACTCACTGGGCCTCGCGAAGTTCATCTTCCCCAACTCCGAGAACGTCTACATGCACGGCACTCCGGCGCGGCAGCTGTTCTCACGGACACGCCGCGACTTCAGCCACGGCTGCATCAGGCTCGAGGACCCGGCGCGCTTCGCCGAATGGGTGTTGCGCCAGGATCCGAGCTGGACCCGCGAACGCATCGACGCGGCCATGCAAGGCGACAAGACCATGCAGGTCAACCTGAAGGAGAAGCTGGCCGTGGTGGTCTTCTACGACACCGTCCACGTCAATTCTGAACAAACCGTGTTCTTCGTGGACGACATCTACGGCCACGACAAGGCCCTGGACGCGGCGCTGCAGCGCGGCTACCCGTTCCCCGTCACGCCAGCGGCCTCGACGACTTCTTCGGCGAAGCGATAGCACTTTACCGGGGCTCCCGGGGAGGGCTGCTGGCGAGCAATCGGTGAACTACAATCGCCTGATATGCCCGTCGCCGCGCCCGCACTCGCCCAGGCCCGTACCACGCTCGACGCGTGGGTGCGCGAACTGATGCAATGGCACTTCAGTCCCGAGACCGGGTGCGACTTCTGGCTCGACCGGGCGCGCAAGGCCGGTTGGGACCCGCGCAAAGAGGTCGCGTCCTATGACGACCTCGACAAGTTCGGGCCCTTCCAGGACGAGTGGCTGCGCGGCGGACCGGTGCGGCGCTGGGTGCCGAAGGCTTACCAGCACAAGCCGATCTACACGTTCGAGACCGGCGGCAGCACCGGCGTGCCGAAGTCGCGCATCAACATCGAAGACTTCCGCATCGACTACGAGCAGTTCAGCAAGACCCTTCCCGACGACAAGTTCCCGAAAGGCGCCGACTGGCTGCACATCGGCCCGAGCGGCCCGCGGCGCCTGCGCCTCGCGATTGAGCACCTGGCGCAGCACCGCGGCGGCATCTGCTTCATGGTGGATCTCGATCCGCGCTGGGTCATCAAGCTGATCAAGATGGGCGAGATGGAGATGATGGAGCTCTACAAGCGCCACGTCATCGACCAGGCGCTAACGCTGCTCAAGGCCCACGACACCATCAAGTGCCTGTTCACCACGCCGAAGCTGCTCGAGGCGCTGTGCGAGCGCATCTCGCTCAAGAAGGCCGGCATCACCGGCGTGTTCTGCGGCGGCACTGAGATGACACCGCAGTTCCATCGCTTCGCGGTGGAGGAACTGATGGAAGGCGCGCACTTCGCGCCAACCTACGGCAACACGCTGATGGGCCTGGGCCCCCACAAGCCGCCGACCAGGGACGACAACTGGGCGATCATCTACTACCCGCCGGCGCCGCGCGCGATGATCGAGGTGGTGGATCCGGACGACATCACCAAGGTCGTGGACTACGGCAAGACCGGCCGCGTCCGGCTGACCACGCTCACCAAGGAGTTCTTCATGCCGCGCTTCCTCGAGCGCGATGAGTGCGAGCGTGAGACGCCGTGCGAGCAATATCCCTGGGATGGCGTCCGCAACGTCCGGCCCTTCTCCCGCTTCCAGAAGAGTGTGGTCGAGGGGGTTTATTAACGGCACCCCATAAAGGGGTGCCCTACGAGCGACACATGCTGCATCTTCCGATCTTGCGATGGGGCACTCCATACCGGAGCGTGAACCAGGTGGTCACGCCGCACTTCCGCACGCGCGAGCCGTTGGTGTCGATGAGCCAGGCCAACGTCGGATTGATTCGCCGCGACCTGTTGCGCCAGGGCGAGGCGCGCGCGACGCTGCAGCAGATCCCCGTCGCCGACCTCGTCGCCATGGCCGGACGCGCCGCCGACCATTTCCTCAACGACCCGCTGCCGCTGGATCCCGAGAGCGGCACCATGCAGTCACCGCAGGACTACGTCGAACAGGTGTCGGCCACCACCGGCATGCCCTTCAGCAACGTGCGCCGCAACATGCTGAAAGTGCACGGCGTGCTGAGCAAGGTGACCGAGGTGCTGGCCGGGCTCACGCGCGGCCTCGATCTCAGCGTCCTGGATCAGGGCTACGGCGTGGTGAACGGACAGATGCTCAGCTTCTTCGCGCGCGGCGAGGCGATGGGCGTGGTGCTGCCCAGCAACTCCCCCGGGGTCCACTCGCTGTGGGCGCCGGCCACGGTGTTGAAGATGCCGCTGGTGCTCAAGCCCGGAAGCGCCGAGCCGTGGACGCCGCTCCGCATGATCGCCGCATGGGTGAAGGCGGGCGCGCCGGCCGGGGCGTTTGCCTACTATCCAACCGACCACGCCGGCGGCAACGAGATCCTCCGCTCCACCGGACGCGGCATGGTGTTCGGCGATGTCGCTTCCACGAAGCGATGGAAGGCCGACGGCCGCGTCGAGGTCCACGGGCCCGGTTACAGCAAGGTCGTGATCGGCCCAGACGTCGCCGACCAGTGGGAGCAATACCTCGACGTGATCGCGGAATCGATGTCCAACAACGGCGGCCGCTCCTGCGTGAACGCCTCGGGAGTGTGGGTGACGAAGCACGGCGACCGCATTGCCGACGCACTCGCCCAGCGGCTGTCACGGGTCATTCCGCGCGCGGCAGACGACCCCGAGGCGGTGCTGGCGCCGTTTGCGGACCCGGACACCGCCCGGCGGATTTCGTCGATGATCGATGCCGACATGACCGGTGAGGGCGGCACCGCCCGTGACGCGTCGGCGGCGGTCCGCGGCGCTGAGCGCGTCGTCTCGGCGCACGGCGGCACCTACCTGCTGCCCACCGTGGTCCGCTGCAACGCCGGCCATCCGCTCGCCAATCGCGAGTTCCTGTTCCCGTTCGCCAGCGTGGTGGAAGTGCCGGCGGCGGATCTGCCGGAGTGCCTCGGGCCCTCGCTCGTGGTGACCTGCATTTCGAACGATCCCGCCTTCCGCGCCCGCTTCGTCGCCTCGCCACACGTCGATCGCCTGAATTTCGGTCCGCTCTCGACCACGCAGATCGGCTGGGACCAGCCGCACGAGGGGAACCTGTTCGAGCACCTCTACGCTCGCCGCGCGATTCAACGGCTCGCGTAGCGATTGTCGAATGACTGATCCGCGGGCACACGGATGCGCATCCTCTCGCTGACCGCCGGCGCCGCGTCGATGTATTGCGGCAGCTGCCTGCGCGACAACGCGCTGGCGGCGCGGCTGATCAGGCACGGGCACGATGTCACGCTGCTGCCCTTCTACACGCCGACGCTCACCGACGAAGTGAATGTCAGCCGCCGGGAGCAGGTCTTCTTCGGCGGCATCAGCGTCTACCTGGAACAACATTCCGCCCTGTTCCGGGCAGCCCCGCGCTTCGTCGGCCGCCTGCTCGACGCGCCCGGCGTGATCAAGGCGTTCACCAGCGGATCGATCTCGGTGGACCCCAAGGAACTGGGCGCGCTGACGGTGTCAACGCTGCGGGGCGAGAAGGGCCACCAGAAGCAGGAGATCGACAAGCTGCTCGAATTCCTGCGGCACGAGCCGGCGTTCGACATCGCCAACATTCCCTACGCGCTGCTGATCAGCCTGGCCGCGCCGCTCAAGCGTCAGTTGGGGTGCCCGGTGGTGGTCACGCTCCAAGGCGAGGATCTGTTCCTGGACGCGCTGCCCGAACCCTATCGTGCGGAAGCGCTCGCGCTGGTGCGCGCGCAGGTCGCCGACGTGGATCTGTTCATCGCCGTCAGCGACTATTACGCCCGGTTCATGCAGGACTACCTTGGCATCCCCGCGCACAAGATGCGCGTGGCCAGGCTCGGGGTGAACGTGGACGACCTCACGGTGACCACGCGAACGCGGAGCGATCCGTTCACGATCGGCTACTTCGCCCGCGTTGCGCCAGAGAAGGGCCTGCACAATCTCGCCGAGGCCTATCGCATCCTTCGTCACGAGAAAGGCCTGCCCCCGTCACGCCTGGTGGCCGCCGGCTACCTGCCGCCCGAACATCGGCGGTATCTCGAGGCGGTTGGCGAAGGGCTGCGGGCCGCGGGTCTCGCCGATGAGTTCGTCTATCGCGGCACCGTCGAGCGTGCCCGAAAGGTGGAATTCTTCCACGACATCGACGTGCTGTCGGTGCCGAGCGGCTATCACGAGCCGAAGGGCCTCTACCTGCTCGAGGCCATGGCCTGCGGCGTGCCGGTGGTGCAACCCAACCACGGCGCGTTTCCCGAGCTGATCGCCCGCACCGGCGGCGGCGTGCTGGCGGCCTCCGAATCCGGGGCCGACATCGCGGAAGCGCTGTACGCTCTGTGGCACGATCCGGTTCGAGCCTCGGAGCTGGGGCGTCACGGTGCGACAGGAGTCCGGGCGCATTACACCGTGGATCACATGGCTCACGAGGTCCTGGCCGCGTACGACGCGGCCATCTGTTCTTGAACCTTCTGGTCTCCTGTTATTGACCCGAGTCACATGCTCGAAGCCGCTCACCTGTCCAAGTCGTATCCGTCGCCTGCCGGCGACCTTACCGTGCTGCGCGACGTGTCGATGTCGCTGTCGCCGGGCGACGCCGCCTGCGTGATGGGGCCGTCCGGCTCCGGCAAGAGCACGCTGCTCTACATTCTCGGCGGCCTCGAGCCGCCGACCAGCGGCACGGTTCGCCTCGACGGCAAGGACCCGTACGCGCTCAAGGCCGACGCGCTCGCCGCGTTCCGCAACCGCGAAATCGGGTTCGTCCTGCAGGACCATTGCCTGCTGCCGCAATGCACGGTGCTCGAGAACGTTCTGGTGCCGACGCTGGTGGGCGAACCCGACACCGACGCGCCGGGCCGGGCGCGAACGCTGCTCGACCAGGTGGGATTGTCGGATCGGCTCGACCATCTCCCCTCGGCGCTGTCGGGCGGCGAGAAGCAGCGGGCCGCCATTGCGCGCGCCCTGGTGCGCCAGCCGCGCCTGGTGTTGTGCGACGAGCCAACCGGCAACCTCGACGTGGAAACCGCCCACCTCGTCGCCGACCTGATCCTCCGCCTTCACGAACAACAACACACCATGCTCCTGGTGGTCACGCATAGCGAGGCGCTCGGCGCCCGGTTTTCGCGGCGGTGGTCGATGAACCGCGGCCTTCTGTCGGTGTAGCCATGCTGACCCGCGCGAGCCTGCGGTTCTATGCCGCCACGCACGCGATGGTGGTGCTCGGCGTGGCCGTGGCGGTGGCAGTGCTCGCGGGGGCGCTGCTGGTCGGCTCGTCGGTCCGCGACAGCCTCGCGCAGATCGCGCTCGGGCGCCTCGGCGCCACCGACGTCATCGTGACGTCTCCCACGTTCTTCCGCACCGCGTTGGCCGACAACCTGCTCACCAGGTCCACGCAGCCACAGCAAAGCCCGATGGGTGCGCGCCTCGACCCGTATCGCGTGCTGCGATCCGCCGCGCCCCTGGTCGTGTTCGGCGGCGCCGTCGTCCATGACGAGTCGAAGCGCACGGCGGGCCGCGTGATGGTCTACGGCATCGACGAACGCTTCGGCCGCTTCCACGGCGTCAACGGCTTCGAGGTGTCCGGCCGGGAGGCGCTGATCAGCGCGGCGCTGGCACAGGAAGTCGGCGCGAAGGCCGGCGACACCCTGACGATGAGGGTCGCGAAGCCCAGCGATATTCCGCTCTCCAGCCTGCAAGGGCGTCGTGAGACCACCGGCGAGCGGATTCGGGTCACCGTGGCGCGCGTGCTGGACGAGTCGTCTCTCGGCGAGTTCTCGCTCGCGCCCGCGCAAGGGCCGGTCTTCGCGATCTACGTCCCGATGGGCCGCCTGCAGCGGGACCTCGGTCTCGGCGACCGTGCCAACACCATCCTGCTGGCGCTGAACGGTCCGGCCGACGTCGAGCCGGCCGAGCTCGTGCGCGATCTGATCATGCCGGCGGCGGCACTTGATGACCTCGGCCTGCGGGTCCGCGCCACGGCGGCCGCTACAACCCTGGTCGAAACACGCGCCGGCCTGCTGACGGACGACCTGGTCACGTCGATCGAAGACCTCGCCGCACGCGACCACCGCACGATCGTTCCGGCACTTACCTACGTGGTGAACTCGATCCGGATCGGCGATCGCGAGATCCCCTATTCCACCGTGTCGGCGATCGACCTGGACAGCTACAACCGCCAGTCCGGCGCCGTCGGACCGGAAAAAGGGGCCGGGGATCTTTTGGAAAAAGATCCCCGGCCCCTTTTTCCAGGCCATCCGCCGGTGTGGCTAAATGAATGGGCGGCCAACGACCTCAAGGCTCGCCTCGGCGACGAGGTGACGCTCGAGTATTTCCTGTGGTCTGACGCCGACGGCCTCTCCTCGGCGAGCGCATCGTTCACGCTGGTCGGCATCACGCCCATGACCGGTATCGGCGGCGACCCGACGCTGACGCCAGACTACCCCGGCATCAGCGACGCGGCCGACATGACGTCATGGGATCCGCCGTTCCCCGTCGATCTGAAGCGCGTGCGCAAGCAGGACGAAGACTACTGGGATCGCTGGCGCGCGGCGCCGAAGGCCATCATCCCGCTGGCCGAGGGGCAGCGGCTGTGGGGATCACGCTACGGCCGCGTGTCGTCGATGCGATTGTCAGGCCGCGCCGCCATTGCGGCCCAGGGCATTCCCTCGGCTGCCTCCGGATTTACCGCGCGCGCGGTGCGCGGCGAGGCCACCGCCGCCGCGCAGGGGACCACCGACTTCGGCGAGTACTTCCTCTACTTCAGCTTCTTCCTGGTGGTGTCGGCGCTGCTGCTCGCGTACCTGTTCTTCGCCGTCGGCCTGGAGCAGCGCACACGGGAGATCGGCCTGCTGGCCGCGGTGGGCTTCGCGCCGTCCGCCATCCGGCGCGCGTTTGTCCGCGAGGGTGCGGTGCTGGCGGGCCTCGGCACCATCATCGGCATCGCGGCGGCGATCGGCTACGCCGCGCTGATCATGTACGGCTTGCGCACCTGGTGGGTTGGCGCCGTTGGCACGACCCGGCTGACACTCCACGTCGCGCCCGAATGGCTGGCCGCCGGCGCCGCCGGCGCACTCGCCGCCGGCGTGCTCGCGATCTGGATGGGCGTCCGCAAGCTGAGCCACCGCTCCGCGCGCTCCCTGTTGAAGGGCGAGGCCGACGTCACGGCGGCAGGATCGGCCACACGCGCGCGGGTGCTCGCCATCGGACTCGGCATCCTGGGCGTGATTCTCATCACCGCCGCGGCGACCGGCTGGCTCAACCCCACCGCCGGCTTCTTCGGCGCCGGCGGCGCGTGGCTGGTCGCCGGGCTGTGCGGCGCCTCCGCATGGCTGCGACGGCCGCGCCGCTCGCGTCCGCTCACGCGAGGGCTGACCGGGATGTCGCAACTGGGGTTCCGCCACGCCACGGTCCATCCCAACCGATCGGTGCTCAGCCTCGCGTTGATTGCCTTCGCGTGTTTTGTCCTGGTCAGCGTCGGCGCGTTCCGCAAGGATCCGGCCAGCGGCGCTGGCGACAAGACCTCGGGCACCGGCGGCTTCGCGTTGATGGCGGAATCGGTGGCGCCGTTGATGCACGACCCCAACACGCCGGACGGGCGCGACGGGTTGGGTCTCAACACCGGCGACCCGTTCGTGGCGGGCGCGCGCATCACGCGCTTTCGCCTGCGGCCCGGGGATGAAACCAGCTGCCTGACCCTCTACCGGCCCACCAATCCGCGCATCATCGCGCCCGAGCCCCGCTTCATCGCGGAATCACGCTTCACGTTCGCCGCCTCGATGGCGTCCACACCGGAGGAGCATGCCAACCCGTGGACGCTGCTCAACCGCACCTTCGACGATGGCGCGGTGGCGGCGGTGGCGGATCAAACGACGTTGATGTACGTGCTGCACCTGGGCATCGGCGACGACTTCGCGTTCACGCCCGAGGGACAGCCGCCGGTGCGCCTCCGCATCGTCGGCGCGCTCGCCGACAGCGTCCTGCAGTCGGAGATCATGATCGGCGAGCCCGCGTTCGTGCGTCTGTTTCCCCGCCAGGAGGGGTATCGCCTGTGGATGATCGAGACGGCTGACGGCGCGGCCGTGACGTCTCACCTGGAAGACCGGCTGTCGGACTACGGCATGGACATCAGTGACACGCTCGGGCGGTGGTCGTCGTATCACCAGGTTGAGAACACCTACCTGGCGACCTTCCAGGCCCTGGGCTCACTGGGACTGCTGCTGGGAACGGTCGGGCTGGGGGCGGTGCTCGCCCGGAACGTGCTCGAACGCCGGCGGGAGATCGGCCTGTTGAACGCGGTCGGGTTTACGCCAGGCAACATCCGCGGCATGGTGCTCTCGGAAGGCCTGGCGCTGGTGCTCGGTGGCGTGTTGCTGGGGGCGGCGTGCGCGATGGTGGCGGTCTGGCCGGCGGTGAGCGAACGCGCCCAGGCGGTGCCGGCCGGCAGCCTGTTGGGGTTGATGCTGGCGGTGGTGGCCACCGGCATCGCGTCGTCGTTGTTCGCGGTGCGGCTCGCGTCGGCGATGCCCGTGGTGCAGGCGATCAAGTCGGAGTAGACGCATGACACGGACTCGGCGATGTGGGCGCGCCCGGCCTTTTGCCGGGCGGACCATCGTGGTCAAGGACGTGAACACGCTCACCGTGTGGGGATTCTGATGGTGCGATTGATTGCGCTGACCCTGGTTCTCACGTTCGCCGGCCCGATTGCGCTCTCCGCCAACTGGCCGGCCTGGCGCGGCCCCACGCGCGACGGCGTCAGCCTCGAGCGCAACCTGCCGGTGACGTGGAGCCCGACCCACAACATCGCGTGGAAGCTGGACCTGCCGCAGTGGAGCGGCGCCACTCCGATCATCTGGGGCGACACCATCTTCCTCAACGTCGCCGAGTCGGATCTTGACCACCTCTCGCTGTGGGCGGTGTCGCGCACCAGCGGCACGGTGCGGTGGAAGAAGCACCTGAGCCGGGGCAACCACAAAGAGCGCAAGCAGAACATGTCGTCGCCGTCGCCGGTCACCGACGGCACCACGGTGTGGGCCATCACCGGCACGGGCATCCTCAAGGCCTTCGACTTCGCCGGCGCCGAGCTGTGGACCCGCGACATCCAGAAGGAGTACGGGCGCTTCGGTCTCAACTGGGGCTATGCCAATTCCCCGCTGCTGCTCGACGGCGACCTGATCGTCCCCGTGCTGCACGGCATGAAGACCAACGACCCGTCGTACCTGCTGCGCATCAACGGCAAGACCGGGGAGACGAAGTGGAAGGTCGAGCGGCCGAACCGCGCCATCCGCGAATCGCCGGATGCCTACATCACGCCGGCGCTGGTCCGCCACGGCGCCATCTCGGAGATCGTGATCAACGCCGCCGACTGCGTGACCGGCCACGACCCGGCCACGGGCACGGAGCTGTGGCGCGCCAACGGACTCAACCCGCAGAACGATCCTTCGCACCGCATCGTCGCGTCGTCCGTGGTGCACGACGACATCATCATCGCGCCCTCGCGCGAGCGGCCGGTACTGGTGCTCAAGGCCGGCGGCCGCGGCGATGTGACGACGTCGCACAAGATGTGGGAGTTCAACAACGGCCCCGACGTGCCGACCCCGGTCACCGACGGCACGCTGCTCTACGTGATCACGGATCGCGGCGTGGTTTATGCGCTGGAACTGCTGACCGGCAAGAACGTCTACGGCCCGCAGCGCCTCGAGCCGGGCACCTACAGCGCCTCACCGGTGCTGGCGGATGGCAAGATCTACATCACCAGCGAAGACGGCGTGGCCAGCGTGTTCAAGGCCGGCCCGCGGTTTGAGTTGCTGGCCGCGAACAAGATGGACGACTACACGCTGAGCTCGGTGGCGATCACAGGGGGCCAGATCTTCCTGCGCACGTCGAGCGCGCTCTGGGCCATTGGCAAGAAGTAGGGCGCCGAGGCGACCGCCGCGAGAGTCATGCTCTCGGAGAAAGCCGTTGAGATGAGCTCATAGACCGCACCGTAAGCGGTGCCGTTTTCTCCGAGAGCATGACTCTCGCGGCGGTACGCGAGTCGGCGCGTTACGGCGCGGGACGGTAGTAGAGCACCATCCCCGCGCCAGCGGCGGCCATCAGCACGCCGGCATAGAACATCGGGCTCGGCGACGTTTTCGGCGGATGCATGACCATCGTCGACAGCACGTTGATCAGCGGCGCGCCGCCGAACACCAGCGGCATCACGATGGTCGGCGAGCCGCCGGCGCGGAATGCGTAGGTGATGCACACGGCGCCCAGCGCGCCCAGGGCGCCGGCAATCGTGGCGGTCGCCGTGCCGCTGAACGTGAAGTTGCGCCACTCCCCCTGCTGCGTCAGCGCCGCGGCCGGCACCAGCACGGCAATCAGAAAGTAGGCCACGCCCACGCACAACATCGCGCGCATCGGGTTGCCCAATTCGGTCTGTCCTCGATGCAGTGACGCCCCATACAGGCCCCACGACATGGCCGCGCTCGCAGCCAACGCTATCCACGACATACTGGCTCTCCCTTCAATGCGACGAGATTGTGTCACGTACAGGCCACAGACACAGAGGCACAAAGGTCTTCTCTGTGTCTCTGTGGCCCTGTCCGTGATCAGAAACGCAAGCGGACGCCCAACTGCACTTGGCGAGCGGATGTGACGGTGTTGCGGATGCGGCCGAAGCTGCCGAGCGGGACTTCGCCATCGGCGGCGCCGGCGAACGCGGTCAGGTTCGGCACCCCGAAGTTGGCGCGGTTGAACACGTTGAACACCTCGAGACGCACCTCGAGACGGGCTGAGCCCGCGGGCAGGCCGGTCTCCTTGGTCAGCGACAGGTCCACCACGCGCAGATCGGGTCCGCGGAAGTCGCCACGACCAGTGTTGCCGAACGTGCCGGCCGGCTGCAGCGCGAATGCCTGCGGATTGAACCACTGCGCCGGATTGCCGGTGACGGCATTCCCGGCGTTGAAGCCCGGCGCGTAGCTGGGACGGTCGCGTCCGATGCCGGGGCCAAGCGACGGCTGCCACTGCGATCGCGATCGGTTGTTCTGCACGAACACGGTCAGCGGATAGCCGCTGCGGTAGGTGCCGATGGCCGACACGCGCCAGCCCCCAAGCAAGGCGCCGGCAGGCCCGGTGAGGCCGCGGCCCCACGGGATGTCCCAGGTCGCGTTCGCCACCAGGTTGTGCGTGATGTCGAAATCGGACGGCCCGCGGTTGTAGTCGGCGATGTATTCGGGGAACGCCGACGTCGTGCCATTGGTCGCATCCGAGAAGAACGTCGACGCCTGAGTGGTGTCTTGTGAGTCGGACCACGTGTACGACGTCTGGAACGACCAGCCGTTGGCGAACCGGCGCCTGACATCGACGATGAGGGCTTGGTACCAGGAGTCGCCATCCGAGGTCTTGGCCTCGATGGTGGTCCAGGCGGTGTTCTGGCGAGGCGTGCCAACCGCGAAGAACGGCCGGCCATCCGCACCGGTGGCCGGCACGGCGGTGTTGAGGTCGTTGCTGCGCAGCAGGTCGTAGCCGCGCGAGCCCGCGTAGCCCAGCGTGACCGCGATCTGGCCTGGCAGCTCGCGCTGCACGTTGGCGTTCCACACGTGAATCGACGGCGTGACCCCATCCCATTGCACCGGGCGAATCGACAGGCCCGACGCGCGCTCGAACGGCGGATTCGGGAACGTCGGGGCCTGGTACACCACGCGCGGTGTGTCAGGCGGATTGGTCACCGTGACAATCAGGTTCTGCGAACTGTTGGTCGAATAGTACAGGCCGTAGCCCGCCCTGACGGCGGTGCGCCCGTCGCCGGCCACATCCCACGACAGGCCGACGCGGGGCGACAGGTTGTTGTAGTCGGCGCCTTCGTACAGCTGTCCGACCGTCGCCGTGCGATCGGTCAGGTTGACGAGGGCCGAATCGTGGCCGCCGGCGTCGATGGGCATCGTCATGAACTCGTAGCGCAAGCCGGCCGTCACCGTCAGCCGCTCGTGCGCCCGGAACTCGTCCTGCAGGTAGCCGCCGGCCAGCCAGAACGGCCACTGGCGATCGAACCGTGCCGCGGGCGTGAGACCGATGAAGCTGGTCGCCCGATTCTCCATGAGCGCGCGCAGGTTCGCGAACGAATAGGTGCCGAGGCTGAAGGTCGGGTTCACCATGTCCTGCTGATAGTGCTCGGCAAGCGCACCGGTGCGGATCAAGTGCCGGCCGCGGGTCCACACCAGGTCAGCCGAGAGGCTGGTGACCTGCTGCAGGAACCGGACATCAACCGAGGCCTGCGTCCCAAAGCGCTGCAAGCCGCCGACGTCGATGTTGCCGATGAACGCGCGCCCCGGCACGAACGCCGGCAGCGTGGTGTTGGCCTCGACCGACTGCCCCACGCGCGTGCGGCTGTAGCCGGCGCGATACGTCGCGAGCAGGTTCGACGAGAACGCCTGCTTCAGTTCGGCAGTGAGGAACTGGTTGCGCGACACGAACGCACGCGGGAATTGCGGGTAGTCGAGCGGCAGCCGCTGGTCCGCGTCGTCCAGGGTGTAGCGGGCGAAGAACTGGCTGCCCGGTGACAGGTTGTAGTCGACGCGGCCCTGGAGGAAATCCTGGTCGATCCGCTGATCGAACTGGAAGCTGTGCAGCGCCGTGCCATCACCCAGGCTCGCGCCGTTCGGCGCCGGATAGGCGTTGAGGTACGGCGCCACCGCGGCGTTGACGCCGACGTTGAGGAACTGTCCGCGGTTGGCGGGGTCGGGCAGCAAGCCCAGGCGCGCGTTGGCGTCGGGGACGGCCGAGGTAATGGTGCGGCCGAGATTCTCGCGCAGGCCTTCGTAGCCCACGAAGTAAAACAGCTTGTCCTGCCGCACCGGTCCGCCTGCCGTCACGCCAAACTGATTGCGCCTGAACGCCGGCTTGCCGGCGACGTCGAAGTAGTTGCGCGCGTCGAGGGCGTCGTTGCGGTGGAACTCATAGGCCGTGCCGTTTAGCTGGTTACTGCCCGACTTGGTGATGACGTTGACCTGGCCGCCGCTCATGCGGCCGAACTCGGCGCCATACGCGTTGGTCTCGACACGGAACTCCTGCACCGTCTCCGTGCCGAGCGAGGTGCCGGCGGCGCTGCCGGCCGGGCCGTTGGTCATGTCGTTCAGGAGCGTGCCATCCAGCAGGTAAACGTTGGCGCGCGGGTCCTGGCCGTTCACGGTCATGCCCAGGCCGTGGGCCACCACCGAGCCGCCATCGCGATACGGATACGGCGTGACGCCCGGTTGCAGGAACGCCAGGTCGGTGTAGTTGCGGCCGTTGAGCGGCAGGTTCTCGATGGCCCGGGCATCCACCAGGTAGCTGAGCTCGCCGGTGCGGGTGTTGACGGCCGGCGCCGTGCCCGACACGCTCACGGCCTCCGTCAGCGCGCCGACCTCGAGCGAGAACTCCAGGACCACCGCCTCACCGACGGTGAGCGCGACGCCGGGCCGGACCACCGACTTGAAGCCCGCCAGCTCCGCCCGCACGTCGTAGACGCCGATCGGCAGCGCGGCCATCACGAAGCGCCCGCCGGCGTCAGTCACCGTGGCGCGTTCGACGCCGCGCTCGAGGTGACGGGCCGAAATCGTGACCCCGGGGACGACCGCCCCGCTCGCGTCGATGGCGCGGCCCGACAGGGTGCCCGAAGTCTGCCCGGCGGCGGTCAACGCCGGCGCGGCCAGGACCGTAAGAAGAAGACACACGATGCGCACGATAAGCAGCCTCCGTCTCGTATACTACGCGGCAACGCGTGGCGTGTCGCCGCTGGCCCCCAAATTAGACGCATGTCCACCACTCGTCCCAACCTGACCCCCTTGCAGTGGCTGATCTGCGGCATCGCCGCCCTCGGCTTCGCCTTCGACATCTACGAAATCCTGATGGCGCCGCTCGTGGTCGGGCCCGCCATCGGCGAGTTGACTGGCGGGCGGCCGGGCACGCCGGGCTTCAACTTCTGGGTCGGGATGTTCTTCTGGGTGCCGGCCCTCGTCGGCGGCGCCTTCGGGCTGCTCGGCGGCTACCTCACCGACCGCTTCGGCCGCCGCCGCGTGTTGGTGTGGAGCATCCTGATCTACGCCTTCTCGGCGATGGCCGCAGGGATGTCCACCAGCATCTGGATGCTGCTCTTCTTCCGCTCGACCACCTACATCGGCGTGTTCGTCGAGTTCGTCGCGGCGGTAGCGTGGATTGCGGAGATCTTTCCCGACGCGAAGCTGCGCGAAGCAGCGCTCGGCTACACGCAGGCGTTCTCGTCGATCGGCGGCATCATGGTCACGGGCGCCTACGCCATCGCGGTGACCTACGCGCAATGGTTTCCGGCCATTCACGGCAGCCACGCGCCGTGGCGCTACACGCTGATCTCCGGCGTCATCCCGGCGCTGCCCTTGATCCTGATCCGGCCCTTCCTGCCGGAATCGCCGGCCTGGCAGCTGAAGAAGGCGGCCGGCACGCTGCGACGCCCGTCGATCGCGGCGCTGTTCACGCCGGAACTGCGGCGCACGACCATCGTGACAACGCTGATGTTCGCGTTTGCGTATGGCGCGGCGTTCGGCGCCATCCAGCAGATGCCGCGCATCGTCCCCGGCCTGGAGGAAGTGCGCGTGCTGGCGCCGCCGCAACAGCAACAGACGGCGAGCCTGGTGCAGGCCTACCAGGAGTTCGGCGGGCTGGCGGGACGCTTCCTGCTCGCGTTCCTGGCGCTGCGGATCTTGTCGCGACGGAAGCTGATTCGAACGTTCCAGATTCCCGGGCTGATCATCATCCCGTTCGTGTTCTTCTATGCCGCGACCAACAGCCTCGAACTGACCAAGTGGGGCATGTTCGCCGCCGGCATCTTCACGGTTGGCCAGCTGAGTTTCTGGGGCAACTACCTGCCGCGCGTGTATCCCACGCACCTGCGTGGCACCGGTGAAGGGTTTGCCGCCAACATCGGCGGCCGCATGCTCGGCACCGGGTTTGCCCTCGTGACGACAACCATGGCGAACTACATGCCAGGCGGCGCGGCCTCAAC
This sequence comes from Vicinamibacterales bacterium, assembly GCA_041659285.1. Taxonomy (NCBI): domain Bacteria; kingdom Pseudomonadati; phylum Acidobacteriota; class Vicinamibacteria; order Vicinamibacterales; species Vicinamibacterales bacterium. Next base: position 156,142 of record JBAZYO010000007.1, read on the forward strand.
ACGGCTCGCGTATGCCGCCACGATCACCGTGACGTTCGTCTACGCGGCCGGCTTCGTCACCAGCTTCTTCCTCCCGGAACCGAAGGGCGACGAACTGCCCGAGTAGTGATGTGAGGGTGCTTAGAGTGCGTACAGTGCCTACGGTGCCAAGTCTGCTCGCCATCATGTTGCTGGCACTCGAGGCATTCACGTACGCGGAACAGTGGCCGCAGTTTCGCGGCCCTGGCGCGATGGGCGTGGCCGAGTCGCCGCGGCTGCCCGACACGTGGAGCACGACGAAGAACGTCCGCTGGAAGACGACGATTCCCGGCCATGGCTGGTCCTCCCCCATCGTCTGGGGCGATCGCATCTTCGTGACCGCGGTCGTGCCCGCCGCCGAGACCGAGGCGCCGGTGAAGGGCCTCTACTTCGGTGGCGAGCGGCCGGCGCCGAAAGTGGAACACCGGTGGATGGTCTACGCCATCGACTGGAACACCGGCCGGATTGCCTGGCAGCGCGAAGCGCGACGCGGCATGCCGGTGTCGCGGCACCTCAAGAACACCTACGCGTCTGAAACGCCGGTCACCGACGGTCAGCGGGTTTACGTGTCGTTCGGCAACGTCGGCATCTTCGCCTACGACTTCGCCGGCAACCTCGCCTGGTCGGCGCCGGTGGAGCCGCGCCCCACCCACAGCGGATGGGGAACCGCGGCGTCTCCGGTCCTGCACAACGGCCGGCTCTACATCGTCCACGACAACGAGCAACAGTCGTACATCACGGCGCTCGACGCCCGCACCGGCAAGGCGGTGTGGCGGACCGATCGCCAGGAGGCCACCGCCTGGGCCACGCCCTACGTGTGGGAGCACGCCGGCCGCACCGAGATCGTGACGTCGGCCACGGGCGCCATTCGCTCGTACGACCTCGAAGGCAAGCTGCTGTGGCAGCTCGGGCCAATGTCGAGCATCGCCATCCCAACGCCGTTTTCAAAGTTCGGGCTGCTCTACGTCACGTCGGGCTACGTCGGCGACGCCGTGCGTCCCGTGTATGCGATCAAGCCGGGCGCATCGGGCGACATCTCGCTGAAGAAGGGCGAGGCCGGCAACGCGTCGATCGCCTGGTCGTTGCCGCAGGGCGGACCGTACAATCCATCGCCCATCATCTACGGCGACTATTACTACACGCTGTTCGACCGGGGATTCTTCACTTGCCATGACGCGAAGACCGGCAAGGAGATCTACACGAAGGTCCGGCTGGATCCCACGGCCAGCGGCTTCACGGCGTCGCCGTGGGCCTACAACGGCAAGCTGTTCGCGATGAGCGAAGACGGCACGACGTATGTGATCCAGGCCGGACCGGAGTTCAAGGTGATCGGCCAGAACACACTCGACGAGTTCACGATGGCGTCACCGGCCATCGATCGGGACAGCCTGATCATCCGGACGGCGACGTCGCTCTATCGAATCGGCAACCCGTAGAACAGCCGCAGACTAGGTTCTCAATCTGTTAGTTCCGTAGTTGACGATGACCATCTGGTTGCGAGCGTCCCATGAGAAGGCTCGAGCGCCATCCCCACTCATGTTGCCGTTAAGGTCGCAGGCAAACGTCCTTCCCGCGCCCGCCACATCCACCTCGTATTGCTGCGTGGTCGTATTGCCCGTCGGATCTTTCGCGACAATCGTAAGCGTGTTCGTCCCGGTCGTCGCCGGCACCGTGCCGCGAAAGGTGTTGTTCGCATCGACGACGGCCGGCATGCCAGCCATCCCGATGTTATCGCGAGTCTACTCCGAGTTGTTTCCGCAGTGCTGCGTCATCGGTAATGTAGAACACAGGCTCCATCCGGCGGTGTTCTGCTATACCCCCTCAACTGAACTGCTCGGAAAGATGCGGCGGCTGCGACTAGACACGCCATTCGGATCTTAGGCATCCGGTTCCTTCGCGATCCCTGCGGACCCAGGCTCACGCCTGGCGGATGGCGGCTTCTGCCCGCGCGAGGAGGTCGGAGAGGCCAACCCGTTCAGCGCGATCTCGGAGGTAGCTCCGGTCCAGCGCATCACCCTGCACCAGCATGATGCCCAGCACGTCGCGCCACTGGCGGTCAGAGACCTCGTGCCCTTTGCGAAACCAGCGCAGCTTCTGCAGCAGGATGTCCTCGGGCGTGTAGGCGTAGAGATAGTGGTCGGGGTTGGCCGTCACCTGAATCCGCTGCCGCCGATTCATCTGCTCGTCGTCTAGCGGTGACCCGCCCATAACGAAGAGGTCGACCTTGATGGCGCTCGCGCGATGAAACACGTTGACGCTCGAACGCTCGCGAGCGGCTCGCGCGACCGCGTGCTCGTCGACGTCAAACTCGAGACTCAGCCCGGCGACGAGCGCCGCGACATCCGACTCCGCCAGCGCCAACGCGATATCGACATCCAGCGTCGACCGCGGCTCCCCATTCATCGAGCTTGCCAGGGATCCACCGACGAGGTAGCGAAGCCCGCACGTCTCGAGGATCCGGGCGATGCTGATCGCGACGGCAACGGGGTCGCTCAGCACGGGCCGCGGAGGTCAGACACCTGTGCGGCGTCGGGATAGACCCGCCGCGCCGCATCCACTCCGAGCAGGATGGCGGCTAATCGCAAGAAGCACTCGCGCTCTGATGCCTGCGGGTGTCGACGACGTATGCCGGCCAGGGAGAGGTTCACGACCGCGCCAGTGGTATCACTGACGAGTTTCAGCTTCTGGATCGGCGAGAGGCGCCGCCACGCGTCGACCTGGCGCTGCTCGATGTCGGCCGTGGTGTCGGCGGAGAGAATCGCCGCACGGGATGCGGGCGTTGGCTCGGGCACCGGCCCATTATACGGCGCCAGCACGAGGAACCGCTGGCCATCGGCGTCAGAACATCCGCCAGTGCGAGTCAACAGACTTGGTCTGCTTGAAGTCCCGGTAGCGCCGCGTCACCGCGTACAGCGGCCACAGGCTCGCGGCCCAGATCACGTAAACCGTCGGGTAGCCAGTGCCGTCTCGAAACCCGGCGGCGCCGACCAGTGCATAGAGCCATAGGTGGGCCAGGTAGAACGCCATCGGCGCCTGGCCGAACACCTGCAGCCACTGCCCGAGGCGTCCCGCCCGCTCCCGCACGCGATCAAATAGCGCCAGGACAAGAACGTTCACGCCCAGCGTGAGCAGCGTGAAGACCAGCGCGGGCGGGTACTTGATGAGGTTCAGGAACTCGATCCACGAGGTGTCGCGCGGAATCCGAATGTTGCCGAAGCCACCCAGGGCGCGCAGCGTGATCGCCGCGACCAGCGCGGCAAGACCGATCCACGGCAGGCTGGCAAACGCCTTCGCGCGGTCGTGTGCGATCCACCGTCCGAACACCACGCCAAGCGCCGTGATGCCGAACCAGGGAACGACCGGGTACTGCACCCAGATGTGATGGGTCAAGCCTGGAATCAGCAGCAGCCGGGTGAGGAAGCCGTGCGGGATCAACAACCCCTCCGGACCCGGCGTCAACACAGCGCTCGCGGTCAGCGCGGTCACGGCGAGGGCCGCCCACACGATCGTGCGCGCGCGGATGAACGCCGACGCCAGCACCATCGACAGGCCGAGACCGACCAGCACCGTGAAGACGAACATCGGTGGACCGTCACCTGGGATCACGGCATCGGCGCCGATCGGTGACTGGGCGCGGGATGAGATGAGCCCAATCAGCCACGCGGGGATCTCCAGAAAGAAGCTGACGAGGACGAGCAATAGGCCGCGGGTGGCCACGAAGCGCGAGATCCGTCCGGCGCTCCAGCCCTGCCTGCTGCGGGCCTCGACCAGCAGGCTGATGCCGACGCCCATCAGGAAGAAGAAGCCGGGCGCGCAGAAGTGCGTCACGAAGCGCGTGAGAAAGGCGACCGGACTGGCGTAGCGTGTCCACAGGCCGGCCCACATCTCGCCCGAATGGAAGCGGCCGATCATGAAGCTGGCGTGATCGATCGCCATCACGATCATGATCAGGCCGCGGAGACGATCGATTGACTCCAGTCGCGGCGCGGGCTCAGCCACAGGTCACTGAGCGCGGACTATACTACGGCCGGGAATGCGTCCCTCCCCGGGCAGACCGACGATATGACACAACGACTCCTGAGTGCCGCGGCGCTGGCTTCCCTGACGATCGCGGTCGTGACCGCGCAACCTGGACCCGAGCTGTCGGCCGCGGTTCGCGCCTACGTCAAGGTCGACGCACCGGTCATTGCACTCACCCACGTCCGAGTCATCGACGGCACCGGCGCCGCCCCGCGCGAGGATCAGACGCTGATCATCCGCGACGGCAACATCGCCGCCATTGGTGATGCCGCTCGCGTGCCGGTCCCGGACGGCGCGACGACAATCGACCTCACCGGCAAGAGCGTGATGCCAGGGCTGGTGATGGTCCACGAGCACCTCTATTACCCGAACGGTCCCGGCGTGTACGGCCAGTTGGGCGAGAGCTTCTCGCGTCTTTACCTGTCGGGCGGCGTCACCACCATGCGCACGGGTGGCAACGTCAACGGCTTCATGGACCTGAACATGGCCAGGCTGGTGGAGACCGGCCAGAAGCCCGGGCCCGCCATCGACGCGACCGCGCCGTACCTGAACGGGCCGAACACCTTCATCCAGATGCGGACGCTGAAGGGTCCGGAAGACGCGCGTAAGCAGGTTCAATACTGGACCGGCGAAGGCGCCACCTCGCTCAAGACCTACATGCAGATCACGCGCGGCGAGCTGGCCGCCGCCATCAACGAGGCCCATCGTCGCGGCATCAAGGTCACCGGCCACTTGTGCTCGGTGACCTACGGGGAGGCGGCCAACCTCGGCATCGACAACCTCGAGCACGGCTTCTTCGCGGCCACCGACTTCGTGACCGACAAGAAGCCGGACCTCTGCCCCGGCCAGGCCGCCGGCCAGAAGGCCATTGCCGCACTCGACGAGAACGGCGCGCCGTTCAAGGCTCTGGTCAAGACCTTGATCGACAAGAAGGTGGCGCTGACCTCAACGCTGACGGTGTTCGAGACCTTCACGCCCGGACGCCCGAAGCCGCCCGGCCTGGAAGTGCTCACGCCGCAACTGCGCGACCAGTTCGAGCAGGCCTATGCGCGCACGGCGCAGAGCCAGGACTCCATCTACAGCACGCTGTTCGCCAAGGGCATGGCCCTCGAACGCGCGTTCGCCAGGGCCGGTGGAATGCTGCTTGCCGGAACCGACCCGACCGGCGGCGGCGGGGTGATTCCCGGCTTCTCCAACCAGCGGCAGGTGGAGTTACTGGTCGATGCCGGCTTCACGCCGCTCGAGGCCATCTCGATCTCGACGCTGAACGGCGCAAAGTACCTCGGCCGCGATGCGCGCGTCGGCTCGCTGGCCCCGGGCAAGCAGGCCGACCTCGTGGTGATCGGCGGCAACCCGGCCGCGACGATTGCGGATATCCGCAAGGTCGAGACCGTCTTCAAGCAAGGCATTGGCTACGATCCCGCGAAGCTGATCGCGTCGGTCACCGGCCGCGCGGGGCTCTGGTAGCGAACTGAACAGGAGATCAGGAGATCAGAAGGAGCATTAGGTTTCTCCTGATCTTCTAAACTCCTGTTGATAGTCTATTGACGATGTCGTTTCAGGCTCCGACCGGCCCGCCTTCTCCTGTGATCACCAAGGGCGTCGCGTACCTGCGATCCGAATTGCCGAAGTCGCGGAACGCCGATGCGGTCCGCGCGATGCTCGAGGCGAGCGCGCGCGGCTACGACGTCGGCGCCTCGCTGGACGACACCCTGCTGTTCCTGAAACAGCCGTCGCAGTGGGACACGGCGCCCGGCGCAGGCGACAAGGCGCTCGCGCACGTGCAGTTCGCGAGCGCGCTCGCGGCGGCCGAACTCCGCGGCAAGGCGGCGAGCACCGATCTGATGGAAGCGGCGAAGGTGCTGATCGCCGATCAGAATGCCGACGGCTCGTGGACGCTCGACCAGCCAGGCACCGTCGCCTCGGCAGCGGCCTACGGCACGATTCTCGCCACCTGGCTGGCCCGCTCGGCGCTGATCTCCTCGGGCAAGCAGCCCGACGATTTCCCGATCGTGCAAGCGGATCGCTGGATCCGCGGCCTGGCGGCGGAGAGTGTGCTCGAGGCGTCGGCCATCCTGCTGGCGCTGGAACTCTCCGGCGACGTGATGGCCGAGAACCTCCGCCGAACTGCCCTCGGCATCGTGCGGACGGGCCAGGCGGCGGGCGGCGGCTGGGGGGCCACCGCGGATGCGGCGCCGCAGGTGTTCGATACCGCGCTCGCCGTGCTGGCGCTCAGCGCGCTCAACGTCGAGCCGCGGATCGCGCGCTCGACCTACCGCCCCGAAGAGTTGCTGGAAGCCATTGCCAAGGGCAAGGCCTATATCGAATCGCAACAGCGGCCCGATGGCAGCTGGACCGAGACGACGAGGCCCGCCGGGCCGGAGAATTCCGCCCAGCGCATCTCAACCACCGGCTGGGCGCTGCTCGCCGTGCTGGCGCGATAATCAGCCACAATGGGATCATGCGACGACGTGACGCGCTCCACCTGCTCGGCATGGCCCCATTCGCCAATCTGGCGCGGTCTCTCGAGCGGCAAGCCGCGCCGGCCAAGCCCCCCGACGTCGAAATCGTCCTGACGGCCGCCCCGGCCGAGGTCAGCCTGTTGCCTGGTGCGCCGACTCGCGTGCTGCAGTTCCGCGCGAAGCTGGTGCGAGGTCCCGCAGACACCGTGACGGCCGTGCCGGATTCGTACCTGGGGCCGGTGCTTCGCCTCAAGAAGGGCCAGCGCGTCCGCATCCACTTCGAGAACCGGACCGGCGAGTCGTCCATCGTGCACTGGCACGGGCTCGACGTGCCCGAGCGCGCCGACGGCCATCCGCGGCTGGCCGTCGAGCACGGCCGCGACTACACCCACGACTTCGAAGTCACCAATCGCGCGGGCACCTATTGGTATCACCCGCATCCGCACATGCGGACCGCGGCGCAGGTCTACCAGGGCCTCGCCGGTCTGGTGCTGGTTTCCGATCCTGAAGAGGATGCGCTGCAGTTGCCCTCGGGCGCCGGCGAGTTGCTGTGCGTGCTGCAGGACCGGCGCTTCGACGCCAAGAACCAGTTTGTCTACCTGGACGCCGGGCAGATGGGCGGCATGGGCCGGGGCCGCGGCATGATGGGCATGGGCGGCGGCATGGGCCAGATGATGGCAACCATGAACGGCTGGCTGGGCGACAGGATGCTGGTCAGCGGCCGCGTGCAGCCCGCCATCGACGTCGATCGCCGCACCTATCGCGTGCGGCTGCTGAACGGCTCGAATTCCCGCTTCTACAAGCTCGCCTGGAGCGATGAGTCGCCGATCACCGCGATCGGCAACGACGGCGGCCTGTTCGAACGGCCGCGGACGATGCGCACCCTGACCCTGGCGCCTGGCCAGCGCGCCGACGTGCTGCTCGACCTGTCGTCGCACGCCGCCGGCGCCACCGTGCAGCTGCGCAGCGTCGGCTTCCCCGCCGGGCACGCCGGCAGCGTCGGGATGATGGGCGACACGTCGCCCGTGCCGCAAGGCGCGCCGCTCACCCTGATGACGCTGCGGGTGTCGAACCGGCAGGGCCCGCGGGTCGCCGCACCGGCCCGCCTGTCTTCGCTCGACTGGCGCGCGCAGCCCGCCGCGCCCGTGCGGCGCGTGCCGCTGACCTTCATGCAGATGACGTGGCTGCTCGACGGACGCACCTTCGACATGGCCGAGGTCAGCGCCGCCGAAACGGTGAAGGCCGGGTCCACGCAGATCTGGGAGATCGAGAACCAGACCAACCCGATGGGCATGGCGATGGCGCATCCCATCCACGTGCACGGCACGCAGTTCCGCGTGCTGTCGCGCACCGGCGGTTCGGCCAACGCCCTGCGGGACGGCATCCACGATGACGGCTGGACCGACACGGTGCTGGTGTTGCCCGGCGAAACCGTGCGCGCGCAGTTAACCTTCTCGCGCCATCCGGGTCTATACCTGTATCACTGTCACATCCTCGAACACGAAGACATGGGCATGATGCGCAACCTTCGGATTACCTGATCTATGCTTCGGCCATGGGCCGACACTTCCCTGCTCTATTGTTCGCCGTCGCTATCGCCTGGGTCGGCGCGTTGACCACGTTTCCGGCAGCGCAGTCCGGCTCGCTCCGCTTCAGCGTCACGCTCCCCGCCGCCGTTGAAGCTACGGCGGGCAAGCCCGCCAGCCAGGGCGCGGTCGATGGCCGTCTGCTGGTGATGATCGCCAGGGACCCGAAGGCCGGAGAGCCGCGGTTCCAGATCAACGACGGCCCAACCGGCCAGTTGATCTTCGGGATGGACGTCAACGGCGTGAAGCCAGGTGCGTCGGTCACGCTCGATGGGTCGGCCCTTGGCTTCCCGCTGCAGAGCATCAACGACGTTCCCGCCGGCACGTATTCGGTTCAGGCGCTCATCCACAAATACGAGACGTTCAAGCGCGCCGATGGGCACACGGTGAAGCTGCCGATGGACCGTGGCGAGGGCCAGCAGTGGGCGCGCGCGCCCGGCAATCTCTACAGCACGCCGCGGTCCATCACGATTGATCCGAAGAAGAGCGGCACGGTCGCGATCACCCTCGACCAGGTGATCGCGCCGCTGCCGGCACCGGCCGACTCGAAGTACGTGAGGCACGAGCGCATCCAGAGCGAGCGCCTGACGAAGTTCTGGGGCCGGCCCATGCACCTGGGCGCGCACGTGCTCTTGCCCGAGGGCTGGGACACGCACCCCGACGCGAAGTACCCGCTGTTCATCTACCACGGCCACTTCCCCGCCGATCTCGGCAACTGGCGCGATACGCCGGCGGACCCCACGCTCAAGCCGGACTTCGCGGCGCGCTTCAACTGGCCGGGCTACAACCGCACGCAGCAGGAATACGCGTGGCAGTTCTTCAAGGAGTGGACCGGCCCCAACTTTCCGCGTGCCATCGTCATCGAGATCCAGCACGCGAACCCGTTCTACGACGACAGCTACGCGGTGAACTCCGCCAACATCGGCCCCTACGGCGATGCGATTGTCGAAGAACTCCTGCCCTACCTGGAGAAGAAGTATCGCGGTCTGGGCCAGGGCTGGTCGCGCTTCATGTATGGCGGCTCCACCGGCGGCTGGGAAGCGATCGCAGCGCAGGTGAAATATCCCGACGTGTTCAACGGCGCCTACATCGCCTGCCCGGACCCGATCGACTTCCGCGCCTACACCGTCGTCGACATCTACAAGGACAAGAACGCCTACTGGCTGGACGACCCCGCCGCGAAGGAGGGCACGTGGAAGCAGACGCCGCGCCCCGCGCATCGTAACTACCTGGGTCACGTGGACTCGATGGTGTGGGAGCAGAACCGGCTGGAAGAAGTCCTCGGCACCAAGACGCGGTCCGGCGGACAGTGGGACATCTGGGAAGCGGTCTTCTCTCCCGTCGGCCCTGACGGCTATCCGGCGAGAATCTTCGACAAGCGCACCGGCGTGATCGACAAGAAGGTTGCCGAGTACTGGCGCGAGAACTTCGACCTGGTCCACATCCTGAAGCGCGACTGGAACAAGGGCCTCGGCAAGAAGCTCGAGGGCAAGCTGAACATCTACGTCGGCGACATGGATAACTACTACTTGAACAACGCCGTCTACCTCGCGGAACAGTTCCTGGAGACGACCACGGACCCGTACTACGACGGCGAGGTGAAGTACGGCGACCGCGCCGAGCACTGCTGGAACGGCGACCCGACGCGGCCCAACGCGCTGTCGCGCCTGCGCTATCACCAGATGTACATCCCGAAAGGTGTGGAACGCATGCTGAAGACCGCGCCGGCCGGCGCCGACCTCAAGAGCTGGCGCTACTGATCCCAGGGCGGGAGACACCACGACGCTGGCCGACCCCTCGGTGGTCGCGCGGCTCAAAGAGCAGTACGAATCGCAGGAATTAGGGCTGTTTTCGCGCGAGCGCCGGGGTGCATGAACATGCACTACCCAGCGTCGAAGGTGAGCCATACAGTGTGGCTCCATGACGAGCCACTCACGCGCCCTCAAGTTCTTCCTCGCAGCCCTTATCGTCGCCGTGGCGTCGTCGGCGCTGCTGGCCTCCCCCTTCGTCGCCGCCGGCACGCTGACCGTTGACCGGATCGGCCCCACCATCACAGCGCTGGCCGACGGCAAGTACCTGGTCGCTGGCGGCGTGAGCCAGCCAGTTGGCATCCTCGCGACCGCGGAAATCTACGATCCAATCACGCAGACATCGACCCCGACCGGGTCCATGCACGAGGGCCGCATCTATCACGTTGCGGCACGCCTGGCCGATGGCCGCGTGCTGATCGCCGGCGGCGCAAACAGCACCGGTCCGCTGGCGACCGCGGAGATCTTCGACCCGGCGACCGGAATCTTCACCACCACGGCCGCGCCGATGGCCGGTCAGCGACTGGGCGCCACGGCCAACCTGCTCTTGGATGGCCGCGTGCTGGTCGCCGGCGGCAACGATGGCACACCCGATGGCAGCGCCGAACTGTTCAATCCGGCGACCGGGACGTTCGTGTCCGTCGCCAACACGATGAGTGAACTGAGGATCTTGCATTCTTCCGCGCGCCTGGCGGACGGCACGGTGCTCTTGAGCGGCGGTTTTGGGTTGGGCTACTACGGCGGCGCCGACTTGTTCGATCCCGCGACCTCGACGTTTGTGACGGTGGGGTCGATGTCGACAGCCCGGATCAATCACACCATCACGCCGTTGCCTGATGGACGGGCCGTGATCATCGGTGGCGATTCCAATGGGATGGTCGAAGGTGTCCAGTCGAGCGTGGAGGTCTTCGACCCGGCGACCAGGACTTTTGCGCTGGCCGGTGCCCTGCTGGAGGCGCGGACCGCGCACGCGGCCGCGCTGGTGGGCAATGAAATCATGGTGCTCGGCGGGGCCGGCGTCGCCGGTTCCTTGAGCAGCGTCGAGTCCTTTGCCGTGGGACGCGCATCGATTCTGCTGGGTGACATGCTCGAACCGCGCAACGGACACGCGGCCTTTGCCCTCCCCAACAATTCCATCCTCGTGATTGGTGGAGGTGGTGCCGGCGCGGCGGCCCGGACCATCGAGATCCTGCCACCTCCGCCCACCGCTGACGCTGGTCCTGACCAACTGCTCTTCACCGACGGCCTCAACCCGGCGGCTGTCACGTTGACGGGTCTCGGCAGCATTCCGGACGGCTCGCCGTTGACCTACCGATGGACGTCGAACGGCGCGTTTGTCAGCGACCAGGCCATCGCCCAGGTCCAGGTCGGATTGGGAGACATGCAATTCACGCTGACGGTCACCGATCCACGCAACGGTCGTTCGGTGTCCGACACCGTGCGAGTCGTTGCCACGCCGGCGTCACCTGGCACTGTCGGACCCGCGGGTCCGCAAGGTCCGGCGGGCGTGGCCGGTCCACAAGGGCCGGCAGGTCCGCAGGGAGCCACTGGCCCGCAGGGCCCCGCAGGTACGGCTGGACCGGCAGGTCCGGCTGGTCCGGCAGGCTCCGCTGGTCCGGCGGGCGCGCAGGGTCCCCAGGGTTTACAGGGACTGGCGGGTGCACAGGGGTTCCAAGGCCTGCAAGGTCCCGTTGGACCGATGGGACCTGCGGGAACCGGTGTCGCGTTCACCACTCAGTCGATTGCCGGTAGCGGCGTCGTGACCTTGCCCGAGGGGAGCCGCAGCGTCATCGTGATGGTGACCAACGGCGCGTCGCGCGGACGTGACGACGACAGGGACGATCAACGTCCGGGGCCGCAGGCGGTGGTGACGCTGCCGGCAGCATCGAGCGCCGACGGCCGCATGATCGTGGTGCGCCGCATGGACAACCGCGGTCGCGTCAGCGTGCGCCCGCCGAGCGGTGCGATTGTGGGCTGGCGCCAGCGCGACGCGGTGACGCTCGAGCGCCGCTTCGACCAGGTGACGCTCGTCAGCGACGGGTCGGCGTGGGTCGTCCTCGACGCCGGATCCCTGCGGTAGCGCCGGGCGGGACTTACCGGGTAGCGATTGCCAGGAGCTGGGGCGCCAACACGAAGTGTTCGGCGCCCTGGCCCTGGTTCATCACTACCGCCACGGTCACGCCGGTGTCGGGATCGTGCAGCAGCAGGCGGCGGCCCATGCCTGACCCGCCGCTGTGACCGAACTGTGTGCGGTCGAGATACTGATAACTGCGAATGCCGAGGCCGGCGCCGGTGTCACCGGGAATGTTGCCGGCCGCCGGCACGCATCCAGTGCCGAGGCGGCGCGGGCCACAATAAACGGCTCGTCCTTGGATCCGTGCACGCGCGCGTAGAACGCCGGATCTGTCCTCTCCCGGCTTCGGTTTCTTCACCCAAACAGGCCGAAATCGGCCCGGTTTCCGCATAATCGCGCGGCATCTTCTTTGCTACCTCAAGGGGCAGGTCAATCGTGACCACTTGAAAGCAGGTCCCAGTGAACCGCATCAGAACCGCAACCGTAGCCGCGCTCCTGGTCTCGTTCGTCGGCATCGTGCCGGCGCCGGCCATGGCCCAGCGCCAGGATCGCCGCGATCGTTACGAGGACCGATGGGAACGCCAGCACGACAAGCGCGAGCGCAAGGAAGAGCGCCGCGAAGCCCGGCGCGAAGCACGCGCGGATCGCTACGACTCGCAGCGCGACTACTGGGATGCCTCGCGCTATTACCAGCGCGACAATCGCGCCCGTGCGCGTCGCATGACCCGCAACGACCGCGTCTATCGCGGATCGGATAACCGTTATTACTGCAAGCGCGACGATGGCACCACGGGCCTGATCGTGGGCGGCGTCGCCGGCGGCGTGCTTGGCAACGTCATCGCTCCGGGCGGCTCGAAAATCCTCGGCACCATCATCGGCGCCGGCGCCGGTGCGCTGATCGGCCGCGCGATCGACGACGGCGACATGGACTGCCGCTAGCTCTCGACCCAGCGAGGGCGATGAGACTCTCGCGCGTGGGACTCCGGGTGGGGTGATACGCTCTGGTGCCTGCCTGGAGCGTCCGCGGCGCTAGCTGGCTTTCGGTTGCCAGCCCATGCCCAATCACCGCCCGTCGCCGTTGACCGATCACAGCGAGGAAGGCCGCGCCTTCCTGCAGGCGCGGGTCGACGTCGGCGGGGACGTCGAGGTGACCGGCGACAACACGGTGATCGGCACGCCCCAATACATGGCGCCCGAGTCGATCATGAACCCGGACTCAGCGGATGCCCGTTCCGATATCTACGCGCTGGGAGCGGTCGCGTACTACCTCTTGGCGGGCACCGATGTCTTCAACGGCAGGTCGGTGGTCGAACTGTTGAGCCAGCACCTCTCGCAGAAACCAGAGCCACTCTCGGCGAGACGAGGCATCTCGGTGCCGGCGAAGCTCGAGGCCGTCGTGATGTCGTGCCTCGACAAGGACCCCAGCGGCCGTCCGCAGACCGCCGTAGAGCTCCGCGGCCAGATCGATGCGTGCCGCATCGAGCCCTGGGACCGCGCCGCCACGCTCGCCTGGTGGCGCGAACACCCGGCGGTGGCCGAGACCGACGCGGCCATGAACCCGAGCGATGCACGCACGAATGCCGTCGACGGCATTCATCGGTAGGCAAGACACCTACTCGGCGGGGACCCGGCGGCTGGCAGTTACCCCTTGCAGCGGACTGCCGGTCTCGGCTCTACTACGGTTCCGAACCAAGGAGCTGCCATGTCACTGTCACGAGTTCTCGGGATTGCCCTCGCCGCCGGCGCCGCCTTCTTCCTGGCGTCGTGGGACACCAGCACCAACGCGCACGCCCAGGCCAGGCCGGCCGCGGCGAAGGTGGCCAACTTCATCACCGGCGAAGGGCTGCCCAACCCGACGCCGAAGGTCACCCAGAACTGGGGTGAGCTTCCGGCGGGACGGGCGTGGGGTACCACGGCCGGCATCGACATCGATCCCAAGGATGGCCAGGTGTGGGCCTACGAGCGCTGCGGCGCCGGCACGGCCGGCGGCGGGCCGGTGGATTGCGACAACAAGCCGGTCGATCCGGTGTTCAAGTTCGATCGCCACACGGGCAAGGTGCTGGCCAACATCGGCAAGGGCGTGATGGTGACGCCGCATGGCATCCACGTCGACAAGGACGGCAACGTGTGGGTGGCCGACTTCGCCAACAACAAGGAAGGCACCAAGGGCCAGCAGGTGCACAAGTTCAGTCCCAAGGGCGAGAAGCTCTTGAGCCTGGGCATTGCCGGCAAGCCGGGCAACGCCGACGGCCAGTTCGATCAACCAAACGACGTGGTGACGGGACCCGACGGGAGCATCTACGTGTCTGACGGCCACGATGCGCAAGGCATGACCACCACCGCCGCCATTGCCGAGGGGCTCAAGCGTGGCGCCACCTCACGCATCAGCAAGTTCACGCCCGACGGCAAGTTCATCAAGTCGTGGGGCAAGATCGGCGTGCTTCACGGTGAGTTCCGCACGCCGCACGCCATGGTGTTTGACGCGAAGGGCCGGCTGTGGGTGGCCGACCGCGGTAACCACCGGTTGGAGATCTTCGACCAGGACGGCAAATACCTCGAGTCGCGCTACACCTACGGCCGCATCAGCGGCTTCTTCATCAAGAACAACGTCGTCTACGCGATCGATTCGGAGTCGGGCCCGTTGAACCATCCGAACTGGCGCAACGGCGTGCGCATTGGCCCGCTCGATGAGGATCGTATTACCGGGTTCGTGGGCCCCTTCGAGCGCGAAGACCGCGTCTACCAGGGCACGGCGGGAGAGGGCATCGCGGTTGACGCGGATGGCAACATCTACGCGGCGGAAGGGCCGAACTCGATCCGCCAGGCCGGCGGCGCGTTCACCAAGTACTCCGTGAAGTAAGCGCAGCGGGAGACACGGCCGTCCACCATCCGCTGCATCGCCGGATGTCGGTCACGCCTCGGGCGAGGAATAGGGTTGACCACAGTCCCCGTTCAGACCAAGCTGGCCTCGCATCGGGGAGGACCCGGTGTTGGAGGACGACAGGATGCGCGCGTTTTTCGGATTGCGGATTGTTCTTGGCCTCGCCGTGCTGGCGCTGGTCAGCGGCTGCCAGGGTTCAAGCTCACCGCCGGCGCCGCGCGAGGCGTCACTTGATGATCCAGGCGTCCGCACCGCCCTCGATGCGATCAAAGGGGATCTGATCCGGCAGCACATGAGCACGCTGGCCGACGATGCGCTCGAGGGGCGCGGGTTGGGAACGGCTGGATACGACAAGGCCCTCGGCTACGTCGAAAGCACGCTGAAGTCCTATGGCGTCGAGCCCGCGGGCGAGAACGGCGGATTCCGGCAGCGCGTGCCACTCCGGAACAGTTCGGTGGTCGAGGACGCGAGCTTCCTGAAAGTGACGTCGCGGGCTGGTACCAAGACGCTCGCCTACGGCGTCGATTACCTGCTCGGGCCCGATCAGCTGCGCGAGCGCGTCACGATCGAAGACGCGCCCGTGGCGTTTGTCGGCTACGGCGTGAGCGCGCCAGCACTGGGCTACGACGACTACGCGGCCGCCGGCAGCCTGGCGGGCAAGGTGGTGGTGTACCTGAGCGGCGCGCCGGCCAGCTTGCCGAGTAACGAGCGCGCTTACTACTCGTCGGGAACGGTGAAGGACGCCGAGGCCGTGAAGCGCGGGGCCATTGGCACCATCAGCTTCACGTCGCCAGAGGATCCGCGCTTCCGCTGGGACGTCAGCGTCGCCACCAGCAAACAGGGCAGCTTCGCCTGGGTCGATGCGCAGGGCCAGCCGAGCCGCGGCGACGCCGCCTTGCGCGGGTCGGCATCACTGAACCATTCGGGCGCGGCGGCCCTTTTTGCCGGTGCGCCGACGCCGCTCGCGGAGGTTTTTGCCGCCGCGACGGCGAGCAAGCCGCAGGCGTTCGACCTGGCGACGCGTGTCTCGCTCGCCACGACCAGCACTCGCCGGGACATCGAAAGTGCGA
Source organism: Vicinamibacterales bacterium (assembly GCA_041659285.1). NCBI lineage: Bacteria > Pseudomonadati > Acidobacteriota > Vicinamibacteria > Vicinamibacterales > Vicinamibacterales bacterium. The sequence goes on from JBAZYO010000007.1 coordinate 172,061, forward strand.
ACCTGGTAGGACGTGTCCGGGGGAGCGACCCCCAACTCCAGGCCGAGCACGTGGTCTACATCGCCCATGTCGATCACTTCGGGCGCGGCGTCGCGATGAAGGGCGATGACATCTACAACGGCGCCCACGACAACGCCTCCGGGGTGGCGATCGTCCTGGAGATTGCTCATGCCGCGACGGCGCTGCCGACGCGCAGCCGGCGCTCGGCGCTGTTCCTGTTCGTGACGGCCGAAGAGCGGGGCCTGCTGGGCTCCGACTATTTCGCGCGTCACCCGACCGTGCCGCGCGAATCGCTGGTGGCCGACATGACGCTCGACATGCCGTTCCTGTTCCACCCGCTGCTCGACATCGTCCCGTACGGCGCGCAGCACTCCTCGCTGATGGCACCGGTCACGCGGGCGGCGCAGCACCTGGGGATTGGGCTGGCGGAGGATCCTATCCCCGAGCAGGTGCTGTTCATCCGCAGCGACCACTTCAGCTTCGTGCGCCAGGGCATTCCGTCGCTCTTCATCAAGAGTGGATTCAAGACCGGCGACCCGGCACGGGATGGCGGGCAGATCAACGCAACGTATCGCCGCGACGTCTATCACAAGCCGAACGACGACATGACGCAGGCCTTCGACTTCGAGGCCGGCGCGGCGCACGCGCGCCTCAACTTCCTGACCGGCTGGCTCTGGCGCAGGAGACAGCGCGACCCGCGTGGAACCCTGGGGATTTCTTCGGCCAGCTGTTCGGCGGTCCGGCGCCGGCGTCATCGGCGGCGGGTCGCCAGCCACGCTGACGGGGCGGGTGCTGCGCCAGGAGGCCCACCGGTGCCGGCTCGAGACCTGCAACGTGATCAGTGGGAACGAGCACGATCACCGGGGCGGCGGCACGTGGGCCCGCTCTGGTGGGCGACCAGTGCCGCGTGCAGGACAGGCGCATCGCCCCGATTCCAGGGGTTCGCGCGACCGTATAGGAAACACACATAACGTGTAGAAATTGCTGCCGCGATTGGTGGCCATCATCGGCGATGTGGCTGTTCGCCGCCGCAACGGGTCGCAGACACCTTGGCAGCACAATTGCTCTGCAGGAGTCGTCCCCCCCAGGGACTCTCGAGCGAATGCCGTTGAACAGCGAAAGTCTATCCACTGACCCTCGACAGGAATTCTGTCTCGCGCTGAAAGCCGCGCGCGAGCGCAAAGGGCTCACGCTCGACGAGATCGCCGACACGACGAAGATCCCCGCCTTCATGTTTGCCGCCCTGGAACGGTGCGACCTGAGCCGCTGGCCCAAAGGCCTCTTCCGGCGTTCCTTTTTTCGTGACTACGTGCAGATGCTCAGCTTGCCGGTGTCCGCGGCATGCGCGGAGTTCGTCCGGCTGTTTCCCGATGATGAAGGGGTCGCCCCCACCGGGGCAACGGCGCCGGTCTCCGGTCACCAGTCCGCCACTGCCGCGATCTGGAGCCGGATTGCGGACGCGGTCACGCGCGTGTTCGAGCGGATCGGCGAGGGCACGCCTGAGCCGGCGCAAGAGCCGCGAAGGCGGCCATGGATCAGCGACGCCCGCCGCGTCGGGCCCGCGCGCGCGCGACAATTCCGCGTGCGCATCAAGCTGCCGCGGTAGGCCGCCAGGGCTTTCCGCCCAGTCCCCACGCTGACGAAGCCCGTGATGGGGCTCTTGGGGCTACGGTTTCTTCCCTGACCCGTTCAGGACCACCGCGGCCTTCACGAGCGCCCTGAACGCGCCGGCGGCGACCGTCTCACCTTCGCGAATGTCGATCGCCCTTCGCATGTTGCCTTCCAAGCTCGAGTTGAACAGGCGCGAGGGGTCCTTGAGGCTGGCGCCCTGGGCGAACGTGAGCTTCACCACGCTCTTGTAGGTCTCGCCGGTGCAGATGATGCCGTCATGCGACCAGACGGGGACCCCCACCATCCCATTCGACGGCTTCTTCCATTTTCGCTCTTCGATCATCTCGGGGTCGGCCTCCACGATCAGCGCTCGCATGCGGTCGAGCGTTTCCTCGCGCCAGTCGTTCCCTGTCGGTTTCGTCTTGCTCATGGGATCCTCGCCAGCAGGGGTTCAATCACGAGGGTTCGTCCAGGAAGAAGATCGCTTCCACCGGCTGCGCGAACAGCCGCGCCGTTTTCAGCGCCAGTGGCAGACTCGGGTCGTACTTCCCGGTCTCGATCGAGTTGATGGTCTGGCGCGACACGTCGAGGCGGCTCGCCAGGTCGGCCTGCGACCAGTTCTGCTCGGCACGCAAGACCTTGAGGCGATTCTTCATTCGTATCGCCGCTTCGCGCGCCGGAGCCCGGCGAAATAGAGCGCGTGCTTCACGTCGGACCTTGCCTGGTTGATGTGCTTGCCAAGACGCATCAAGCTCATAACGACCTCCTGTTCCAGACAGTAAAGCAAGCATGTCTATATGTCCAGCATGCTGGACACAATATACTTGACGGGGGAACATTGATAGGCTACTCTCCGTAATTATGGGTATGCCGAAGACGTTGCTCGAAGCGGTCAAGTACTTCGAATCCGCCGAAAACTGCCGGGAATACATGGTTTCCCGCCGTTGGCCCAACGGCGTCCGCTGCCCTCAGTGCGGGTCTGAGTCCGTCTACTTCGACTCGTCCCGCAACGGATGGGAGTGCAAGACCCGCCACCCGAAGCGGAAGTTCACCCTCAAGACCGGCACCATTTTCGAGGACTCGGCCCTCGGCCTGGACAAGTGGTTGCCCTGCGTCTGGATCATCGCCAACGCCAAGAACGGCGTGAGCAGCCATGAGATTGCGCGGAGCCTCGGCGTGACGCAGAAGACCGCGTGGTTCATGCTGCAGCGCATTCGGCTGGCCTTGCAGGACGACACCAAGGGCGGCGGCAAGCTCGGTGGCGAAGTCGAAGCGGACGAGACGTTCATCGGCGGCAAGTCGCGCAACATGCACGCCAGCAAGCGCAAGGCGCTGATTGCGTCCTTCCCGGCGAAGCGTGAATACCTGCACGGCCAGCCGGTGATGCCGCTTGCCAACAAGGTCGCCGTGTTCGGCATGCTGGAACGCGGTGCCGATGGCACGTCGCGGGTTCGCACGATGCCGGTCACTGGCACCAAGCGCCACCAGTTGCAGAGCAAGATTCGTGAACACGTCGAGGAAGGCTCGGCGCTCTACACCGATAGCCTCCGGTCGTACCGCAATATGAACGAGTACCAGCATGAGTTCATCGACCACGCCACCGAATACGTGCGTGGCAACGTCCACACGAACGGCATGGAGTCGTACTGGTCGCTCTTGAAGCGTGCGCTGCATGGCACCTACATTTCGGTCGAGCCGTTTCACCTGTTCCGCTACCTCGATGAGCAAGCGTTTCGTTTCAACAACCGCGTCAAGACCGACGCGCAGCGGTTCGCGCTGGCTATCGCTGGCATTGTCGGCAAGCGCCTGACGTATGCCGAGCTGATAGCAGCCGACGCGGGAACCGTCTGACCCGCGCTATTCGGCATCCTCGCGGCCCTCGGGTAACTTCGGGTTCCGTCCCGGCCGCATCGACCGCGGTTTCTCAGCCTTCTTCGCGTTCTCAGCCGCGATCCGCTTATCAACCGTCTCTTTGGAAACGGTCAACAGACGGTCAGTGAGATCGCGGAACGATTGGTATTCCTTAGTTGGCCGTGCCATGGCGCCCCTACTTTCGCTGCCTCTCCAGAACAATCTCACCGCGAGCCGTGGTCAGCCCGACATCGCTTTCTGATGAGCCTTGAAGTACATAAACGTGCATTCCCTTAGCGCGAGGGAGCTTCAGCCTCTGCGGAACGACTGGACAACGGAGCATGTCGTTGCCGCCGTCCTCGACTGGTGTTGGGTTCACCCACGGCCCCTCGATAGCTGCGGAGTTGGATGTAACGTCGAAAATACGGACCCTGGCGGCACCATACTTCCCGCAGTCTCTGGCCCACACTTCCAGCTCTGCGTAAGCATCGATACCTGCCAGTTCGTTCCAGTCGAGTCGGACTTGGTATCCGCCAAACCCTCCGCCGATTGGATGCCATGGGACATCGTTCAGGGCAATCGGCCACTGGTGGTCTGTAAGCCGAAACGTTGGTAATGGACCTGACGATGGGGTCGCGGCAGCCGGCAGCACTTGGATCGGCGGAACATTCACCGTCACTGTTGGCGGCTGTTGCGTTTGACTACGAACCTGCTCGACACCAGTTCCTAAGACGTCAATCTTGGACAGCAACTCCGCCTGTTCACGACCATTCATCCATTGCTGAGTGACAGTCAGAGCCACGCCCACAACGCCAATGGTGATAAACCCCGCCCGATACCAACGCCGCTGTCTCGGAGTCTCGATGGGGTCGACAGTCAACTTGTAGCCCCAGTAGGCGATGAGGGCCTGAAGGCCGCTACTGAGAAGGGTGAGGAGGATGTCCATGCCGGAGCCATGCTAGCGGATCTCCCCCGTCTTGTATAAAGCTTCAAGACGTCGCATAGTTCGGCTCCAATGACCCGAAGATTGATGGTTCTTTCGTGCGCGATTGCTCTTGGTGCGGCCATTTGGTTTTCACCAGGGAATCGCAATTTGAACCAATCCGAGGGCGATCAGGCCCCAGCCCAAGTAGGCAATCCGGCTTTGCGTAGCGATAGCGCGCCAGCCGCTTCCGTAATTAATCAGACAGAGCCCGAGCGCAACGCTCATGAACCACAATCCAATCTTCCGGACTGGATACTGATTGGCGTGACGCTGCTTGGCTTTGGCTTGACGTGGCGACAAATTCAGGACGCGAAGCAAGCCGTGCTCTTGACGGAACGCGCCGACGTGCTCGTCTTTGGAATCACCGCTTCGACTTACCCAGAGCGGCTGAGTCCCGAAACGGTGATGATGGTTGAATTCAAGAACTTCGGAGCAACCAGAGCAGATCAGATCAAATTCACGGCTGCGCTCAACTACGAGGGGATTGTTGGCGAGTCTGACAACTCTAAGATGCCCCCGATAGTCTTGGCTGCTGGAGATAGCCAAGGCATTAAGTTCAGGCCGTTGAGCACCTGCATGACAATCGACACCGGACGGAGAATAAACGCTGGCGAGACTCCGATGACTGTCGAGGCTACTGCGACCTACAGAGACGTATTCGGTATGCCACACAAGACGGTATGCAAGGCGACCTACGACCATCTGGCGCGGTCGTTCCAGATAACCGAAGTGAGTGCAAGCTAGCCCCACCAGCAGAAGGGCTAGCCCGAGAAGGGCTAGGAATTGAAGCAACGCGAAGCCGGACTCAAGGGGAAGGCTCCCCCATGACGTATATTGTGTCCAGCATGCTTTACCTTGATGCTGGGAACGCACGCGAGACCAGGGCGCATGCTCCACGTCCAGCCGTCTCCAATGATATGGTTACCCATATGAAGACGACCATCGAGATTTCGGAGCCGATTCTCGAGGACGCCAAGGACCTGGCGCGGCGCGAGGGGGTGACCCTGCGGCTGCTAGTGGAAGAAGGCCTGCGCGGCGTACTCGCCTCGCGTCATTCCCGCCGGCGGTTTCGGTTGAAGGACGCCGGCTTCGAGGGCCGGGGCCTGCAGGAGGGCGTCGAAGAAGGGCTCTGGGCGGACGTGCGCGACAAGGTCTACGAAGGCCGCGGCGCATGATCGCGGTCGGTACCAACCTGCTCGTCTATGCGCACCGCAAGGACTCACCGTGGCACCACGCGGCGGAGCCGCTGGTGCGTTCGCTCGCGGAAGGCACGGCGCCGTGGGCGATCCCCTGGCCATGCCTCCACGAGTTCCTCGCCATCGTGACGCATCCCCGCATCTACGCGCCGCCGACGCCGCAGCCGGCCGCCCTTGCACAAGTGGACGCCTGGCTGGCGTCACCGACACACGTCTTGTTGGCAGAAGGGCCGGGCTACTGGGCGACGCTCGCCGCCACGCTCAGGGCATCCAAGGTCAGCGGCGCGCAGGTGCACGACGCGCGCGTCGCCGCGCTGTGCGTGCACCATCGGGTATCGGAGTTGTGGTCCGCGGATCGCGACTTCTCGCGCTTCTCCGCCCTCGCCACCCGTAATCCCCTCATTTAGGGTTACTGTTTCGCGCGCACGGTACGCACCGTGCGTTTCAAGTAGTACCATCACACCCATGGTCGCCCTCCTACTGCTGACGTTGCTGCAAGCGCCCGCCACGCCGGCCCAGCCGGCTCCCGCACCGGCCGCCCAGGCGCCCAAACCCAGGCCAGCCGCCACCGGCGGCGCGACCACCAACGCCCTGTTCTTCATCACTGACCCGTCGGGCGCGTCGATTGAAGGCGTCACGGTCACCATCACCGGCCCCGTCGATCGCGAGGCCAGGAGCCCGGCCGGCGGGTTCACGCGCGTGCAGGGGATCCGCGCCGGCACCTACCGCGCCCGCTTCACCCGCGACGGCTTCATCACCTTCGAGAAGGAATTCAGCTGGCGCGCGGGAGCGGCGACGCCCGAGATCGCCGTCACGCTGAACGCGGCGCCGGCGCCTCCGCCGCCGCCACCACCGCCACCGGCGGCGCCGGCCCCGCCGCCGCCGGCAACCGGAAAGTTGCCGCCGCCGGGGTCGCCCAAGACGCTGTCGCTGCCGGACTTCATCGAGAAGAACTTCATCGGTGGCCGCGAGGCGCACAAGGAGAACATGGTCGGCTGCAGCGGCGTGGGCCAGGCCGTGCTGTGGCAGGTGCGCGAGCCGTGGGACGGCCGCCAGCACGAGTCCGCCGACGGCATGCTCTACATCATTGGCGGCGAAGGCAGCATCAAGCTCGAGGGCCGCGAGGTCCCGGTCACGGCCGGCTCGTTCGCGGTGGTCCCCCGCGGCACGACCTACGGCTTCACCCGGCGCGGCCGCAACCCGCTGATCGTGCTCGCCGTGCTCGCCGGCGCGCCCTGCGCGGTGGATTAAGGGCATGGTCCGCCTAAAGGCGGACGCTACAGCCGCAATTGCGCCTGCCCACCGTAGCTCAAAGAGCGAAGGTGGGATATTCTGATCGATTGAAAACCATGCCAGACGTGAATACAGGCGCGCCCACCGAGGCGCGCGACGCCGCCGAGTCCCGGGACTTCATCCGCGAGATCGTGGCCGCCGACGTGGCGGCCGGGAAGAACGGCGGCAAGGTCGTCACGCGGTTCCCGCCGGAACCGAACGGCTACCTCCACATTGGCCATGCCAAGGCGATTTGCCTCGATTTCGGCGTGGCCGGCGAGTTTGGCGGCTACTGCAACCTCCGCTTCGACGACACCAACCCGGTGAAGGAAGACGTCGAGTACGTGGATTCCATCAAGGCCGACGTCGAGTGGCTGGGGTTTCATTGGCACGACCGCGAATACTACGCGTCCGACTACTACGAGCAGCTCTACGGCTTCGCCGAGCACCTCATCGGGAAGGGCCTCGCCTACGTCGACTCGCTCAGCGCCGACGAGATGCGCGAGCACCGCGGCACGCTGACCGAGCCCGGCACCGACTCGCCGTTCCGCACCCGCCCTGTTGACGAGAACCTCGATCTGTTCCGGCGGATGCGCGCGGCCGAGTTTCCCGACGGCGCCCACGTGCTGCGCGCCAAGATCGACATGCGGGCGCCCAACATCACCATGCGCGACCCGGTGCTCTACCGGATCCGGCATGCCGACCATCACCGCACCGGACGCACGTGGTGCATCTACCCGATGTACGACTTCGCCCACCCGCTGTCGGATGCGATTGAAGGCATCACGCATTCGTTCTGCACCCTCGAGTACGTGGACCATCGTCCGCTCTACGACTGGGCCATCGAGCACTGCGACACGGCCAGCACGCCGCGCCAGTACGAGTTCGCCCGCCTCAACCTGAATTACACGATCATGAGCAAGCGCAAGCTGCTGCAACTGGTCGAGCAGAAGCACGTCAGCGGCTGGGACGACCCGCGCATGCCGACCATCTCGGGCCTGCGCCGCCGCGGCTTCACGCCCGAGGCCATCCGCGATTTCTGCGGACGCGTCGGCGTGGCGAAGAAGGAGAACGTGATCGACGTCGGCCTGCTCGAGCACTGCGTGCGCGAGGATCTCAATCGCCGCGCGCCGCGGGCCATGGCGGTGCTGCGCCCGCTCAAGCTGGTGCTCACCAACTACCCCGAGGGCCAGTCGGAAGAGATGGACGTCGTCAATCACCCCGACAACACCGCGCTGGGGACGCGCCGGGTGCCGTTCTCGCGCGAGATCTACATCGAGCGCGACGACTTCATGCTGGATCCGCCGAAGAAGTTCTTCCGCCTGGCGCCGGGGCGCGAGGTGCGCCTGCGCAACGCCTACCTGATCACCTGCACCCACGCGATCAAGAACGAGGCTGGCGAGGTCGTGGAACTGCGCGGCACTTACGACCCGGCCACGCGCGGCGGCGATGCGCCGGACGGGCGCAAAGTGAAGGCCACGCTGCACTGGGTGTCGGCGCAGCATGCCGCCGACGCCGAGGTGCGCCTGTACGAGCGGCTGTATGTCGTGGAAGACCCTGAGAGCGCCGCCACCAAGGCGAACGCCGAGCTGAACACGCTGCTCAATCCGGCGTCGTTGGCAGTGGTGACGGGCTGCAAGGTGGAGCCGATGCTGGGTAACGCCGAGCCAGGTGCCCGCTACCAGTTCGAGCGCCTCGGCTACTTCGCCGCGGATGCCGACAGCCGCGGTGGCGCGCCGGTGTTCAATCGCACCGTGTCGCTGAAAGACAGCTCTTCCAAGTCCTCGTAGGGCACCCCTTCAGGGGTGCCGGCCTACCCCATAAAGGGGGGCCTGCGTGCGCCGGCCTACTCCTGCCCCGCCGCGCCGACGAAGCGATCGTCGTCGTCGGCGAACAACACGTTGAAGCTGGTCAGCGATCCGTAACAGCCGGTGATGTATCCCTGGATCTTGATCTTCTGATCGTCGGGGAGGTCCGAGGCGTTGACCTGCTGCTCGAGCGTGCGCAGCCGGTTCCGCAGCATCACCACCTTGTGGAAGAACGAGTCGATCGGCCAGCTCTTCTCCTGGACGCCGGGCTTGCCTGGCTTCAACACCATCTCGCCGCCACGCCACTTCTCGGCCGGCGTCACGGGGGTCAGGCCCGTCTCTTCGCGGATGATCCGCCGAATCAGCAGTTCGAGGTCAGCGGAGTCTGAGTTGTGTGTCATGGGAGGGGCCAGTCGTTCGCGTTCGCTGATGAGAGGTAACGGATTCGGGGCGTGGGTGCGCACGTTCGCGGGACTGCCGTAGGGCCCCCCTTCCGCCTTCGCGCGAAGCGCTTCGGCGGACTCGCCGTAGCCTTGGCGGAGGCGGTTATGGGGGGCCGGCATTCGGGCCGACGCCGATGCCGTGCGCGCCGCGCCGCCGCCCAACCGCGGACCGCCGCGATAGTTGTGCTCGCTGCGGCAGAAGTCACAGGCCACGCGCAGTGGCTGAGCGTTGCCGTCCACGACGATGACCGTGTGGGTGCGATCCTCGTGGCAGGATCGGCAATGGTCCTCGACGGACTGTCCGGCGCGGTACTGGCGGTTCGGCGAGTTCATCGACAACTTAGACCGCGGGCGCAAACAGATCGTCGATCGCCAGTCTGAATCCGGGCAGGAGCGGCGTTTCGAGCACGGCCGCGTGTCCCGTATCCAGATCCATCAGGCGCGGGAACAACCCGCCGGCGCGACGCCGAAACACCGTCACGCGAAGGCCCTTCGGGTCCACGATCCAATACTCGCGGATGCCCTTTTCCTCGAATAGCTTGCGCTTGATCCCCTCATCGCGTCTGCGCGTGCTGGGCGACAGAATTTCAACCACCAGGGCAGGCGGCCCCTGGACGTTGGCCTCGGTGAGAATGTCCTGCTGATCGCCGGCTACAAACAGCAGATCCGGCTCGACGACGTCGTAGTAGGACAGCACGACATCAAGGGGCGAGAGGAACACGCGACCGAGAAGGCGACGGCCAACCAGGAAGTTTCCGATCGCCAGATAAAGGCGGCCCAGGAGTTCCTGGTGGCCAACGGTCGGCGCGGCCGTCACGTAGTGGACTCCGTCGATGAGCTCGTGCCGCTTCCCATCCTCTGGGAAGCGCAGGAAGTCGTCGTAGGTGAGACGCGCGTGGGAACGAGCAGCGGTCGGCATGGCGTCCTCTTCTCGCATGATGATGGGATTTTACACCTGCACATGCCCGTGTTGGCTGCGAACGGCGTGCCACGCGACTTTCGGCCCAAACCGCGAGACCACCACCAGCGGGATCGCAGAAACCACAGCGCGGGCCAGACAGCTGTCGCAGTTTCTACGCTACTCTCGGAGGAAGGAGCGTTCGGGTTTCAATGACCTACAGCATTCGTCCCGCCACCATCGCCGACATCCCCCACCTCATCGCCCATCGGGAGCAGATGTTCCGTGACATGGGCATTCCGGCGCAATTCGAGGGCATGGCCCAGGCGACCGCGGCGTGGCTTCACGCGGCGATCCCCTCGAAAACGTATCTCGGCTGGCTCGCCGTCTCGAGTGACGGCGCCGTCGCGGCGGGCGGCGGCCTCATCGTCATGCCCTGGCCTCCCGGGCCGGTGTCGATGGATCCGCGCTGCGGGTTCATATTCAACGTCTACACGGACCCGGCGCATCGCAAGCAGGGCCTGGCGCGGCGGCTGATGGACACTATGCACGGCTGGTGTCGCGCCGAAGGCATCGAGCGCGTCGTCCTCAACGCCAGCACGTTCGGCCGGCCGCTCTACGAGCAGATGGGCTACGTCGCCACCAACGAGCCGATGATGCGGATGCGCTTGTAGGAGCCTACTGGGAGGCGTCCACAAGCGTGGGCGACAGAGCGCGCACCAGATCCGCCGGTGCCAGCGCGATCAGAAAGCCGCGCCGTCCGCCGTTGATGTAAATGCGTTCGAGATCCGCGATCGTGCGCTCCATGTAGACCGGCATCTGCTTCCGTGTCCCGAAGGGCGAGGTGCCGCCGACGAGATAGCCGGTGTGCTTCTGCGCCACCTCGGGATCGCACGGCGTCACTGTCTTCTTTCCGATCTGTCGGGCGAGATTTTTCGTTGAGACGTCGCGGTCGCCGTGCATGAGCACGATCAGCGGTCGCTTCCCGTCGTCTTCCATCACCAGGGTCTTGATGACGACGTGTTCATCGACGCCGAGTTCGCGCGAGGACACGGCGGTGCCGCCGCGGTCTTCGTAGCGGTACGGGTGCTCGGTATACGGGACCTTGTGGGCGCGCAGGAAGTGGATCGCTGGGGTTGCGGACATCAAGAGATCTCATGATCAACAGTTCATCAACTCGAATCATCACATCACAAGATCACGAACTCACGAAATCTACCTACTCGGAACGCAACGCGATCAACGGGCTCACCCGCGTCGCCCGAAACGCCGGCAGGGCGCTGGCGAGCAACGCCACCGCGATCAACACCAGCGGCACGACCAGGAACGTGCCGGGATCGCCCGGCTGCACCTGGTAGAGCAGCGACTGCATCAGCCGCGACAGCAGGAACGCGGCGACGACGCCGACGGCAATCCCGCCGGCGGCCAGCGTGAGGCCCTGCCGGAGGATCATGGCCATCACCTGCGACCGGTTCGCGCCGATGGCGAGCCGGATGCCAATCTCCTGCGTCCGCCGCGCCACCAGGTACGACAGCACCCCGTAGATGCCGACCGCCGCCAGCGTGAGGGCCATGGCGGCGAACACCCCCATCAGGAACCCCGTCAATCGCGTGGTCGCCAGCGCCGCGCCCACCACCTCCGTCATTGGACGAATGTTGGCCACCGGAATATTCGGGTCCATGGCGCGCACTTCGCTGCGCACCGCCGCGGCCACCGACAGGGGATCGCCGGTGGTCCGCGCCACGATGAAGGCGTTGCGAACCAGGTTGCCGGCGGTGACGACGTGCCACTGGCTGTGCGGGATGAAGAATTTCTCCTTCACGATCCCGGTCACACCATTGTGCCGTTCGTCGGCGACAATGCCGACCACGGTGACCCAGGGCTTGGACATGCCGCTGCCCACGCGCAGGCGGCCGCCGATCACCTCGTTGGGGTCTTTCCAGTACGTCCTGGCCAGCGTCTCGTTCACGACCGCCACCGGTTGCGCAGCCGTGGTGTCGGTGCCGGTGAACCAGCGGCCGCGGATCAGCCGCGCGCCCATCGCCTCGAAGGCGCCGTCGGTCACGATTTGCCAGTCGCCCTTGGCGTTGCGCCCCGGGCCCTCCTGGTAGCCCTCGACATCAAGACCGTAGTCGCCAATCGAGGTGGCGAGCGGCAACGCCCGCACGGCGCCAGCGGCTTCGACGCCAGGCACGGTGCGCACGCGCTCCATTAACCGGCGATAGAAGTCGACGACCTTCTCCGGCGAGTCATAGCGTGCCGCCGGGATGGACAGGCGCATGGTCAGCATGCGATCGGGATTGAACCCGAGGTCGATGCGGGCGAGCGCCGAAAGGCTACGGATCATCAGGCCCGCGCCGATCACGAGGATCACCGCCAGGGCGACCTCGGCGACCACCAGCAGGCTGCGCAGGCGTTGCCTGGATCCGCTGGCCGTCGCCTGCTGCGTGCCTTCGCGCAGCGACTCCACCAGGTTCATGCGCAGCGTGCGGAGCGCCGGCGCCAATCCAAACACGATGGTCGTGACCACGCCGAGCACCAGCGTGAACAGCATCACGGTGAGGTCGAGGCCGACCGGTGCCAAGGGCGGCAGGCTCGTCGGATCCAGCGTGACCAGCACGCGCAGGCCGATGGCCGCCAGGCCCAGCCCCAGTGCCGCGCCGAGCACGGCGAGCACGACGCTTTCGGTGAGGAGTTGCCGGACGAGGCGGTCGGGCGCCGCGCCGATGGCCGTGCGCAGCGCCATCTCTCTCGCGCGCGCGTCGCCGCGGACCAGCAGCAGGTTGGCGACGTTGGCGCAGGAGATCAGCAGGAGAAAGCCGACCGCGCCCATCAGCAGCCACATCGCGGGGCGCACGCCGCCGCGAATCTCTTCGTCCAGCGACACCGCGAACGCCGAGAACTTCATCGCCGGCGGATAGAGTCCCTGCTCGGTGAGCCGGGTGGTGATGGCCTTCAGCTCATCGCTGGCGGTGGCCGCGGTCTGCCCCGGCGCCAGCATGCCGGCGGCGAACAGCCCGTGGCTCCCGCGGGTGAGGTTCGCCTCATCCAACTGCTGCGGCCGCCACAGCTGCGTCGGCTCGGCCGCATCGCCGGTGAAGTCGGTGGGCAGGCGGAAGCCCTCGGGCATGACCCCGATCACTTCCACCGGGACGTCGTTGATCATCATGGTGCGGCCGATGACCGATGGGTCGCCGTTATAGCGGGCCTGCCACAGCGGATAGCCGAGCACCGCGAGCTGCGGACCGTTGGGACGGTCTTCGTCCGGCGTGAACATGCGGCCGAGCATGGGCCGCGCGCCCAGCACCTCCAGCGTGTTGGCGGTGATGAAGCCCACGCCGACGCGAATCGGCTCACCGTCGCCGGTCAGGTTCTGCTGGCCGGTGCCCCAGGCCGCCACCGCCTGCAGCGTCCTGGACATGGCGCGGTAGTCCACTACTTCCTGGTCCGACAGCCACGTCTTGTCGAAGCTGACCCACCGGCTGAAGATCTGCACGCGCCGGTCCGGCTCGGAATATGGAAGCGGTGTGACCAGCACCGCCTTGACCACGCTGAAGATGGCGGAGGTGGCGCCGACCCCAAGCGCGAGGGTGATGAGGGAAGCCGCCGCAAACCCCGGACTCTTGATCAGCCCTCGCACGCCGCCGGTGATGTCTTGCCGAAGCCCGTCAATCATGCGCACACCTCTGGTTGGGGAGTTGGACGGCCCCGCCGTCCGAAGGGTTGGCGCTCCGACTGTAGGGCACGCCTTTACGGGGTGCCGCCCAGGCAGGGCACCCCTTTATGGGGTGCCGCAGATGTGCCGCATGGTGCGCGCGGCACATCGATTGCTGCTCCCTACCACCATGGCCCGTCCCAGACGCCTTGGTGGCATTTCCTACGTCGGTCCGGCCGCGTACTTCATCACGTCGTGCACGCTGGATCGCTGCAAGGCCTTCACCACCAACGATTTCTGCGACGAATGCCAGCTAGAACTTCTTGCCACGTCGCAGCGCTTTGGATTCAGCGCAACTGCATACTGCTTCATGCCGGACCATGTGCACTACCTCGTCTCGGGCACTCGTGCCGACGCGTCGCTGCCGGATTTCGTTTCGATGTGGAAGCAGCGAACGGGCTTCGCATGGCACAAGCGAACCGGCAAGCGACTTTGGCAGAAGGGCTACTACGAGCACATGCTGCGCTCTGACGAGGCCCATTTGCCCATTGCGCGCTACATCCTCGAGAACCCTGTCCGAGCCGGACTTGTCAGAGACATACGCGACTATCCGTGGCTAGGCTCGGATCGGTTCTCAATCGACGAGATCATGGCGGCGTTCGAGGCGCTCGGTCCCCGATGAGTTTCGGCCCCCCATAAATGAATCCGGCCCCCCATAAAGGGGGGCCCTACAACAGTCGCGTGTTGGTAGCAGTACAGGTAGGGCACCCCTTTAGGGGTGCCGTCTCCGTCTCCGTGTCTCCGTTCCGTCAGGGGTAGCCGTCGCCCGTCAGGGGTGCCGGCAGCCCGCGCCAACGCGAGATATGATCCGTAGTCGATGAGAACCACTGCCGCCCCGTCGCTTTCGTCCCTGGTCCGAGAACAAATCGCAAAACCCTCCCCCATCCGCCAGATCATGAAGATGGCGGAGCGCCAGAACATCCTCGCCATGGGGCTCGACCCGGCGCAGGTGATTTCGTTCGGCGGCGGCTGGGTCAATCACGAAGCCCCCGAGGAATTCCGGCAGGCCTACCAGGACGTGGTCTCCGATCCCGAGCTCTTCCACAAGAGCGGCGGCTACACCGCCACGCTCGGCGACATGGAATGCCGCGAGCAGATCGCGCGGTTCGAGGCGCATCTCTTCGGCGTGCCTCGCCTGGGCCCCGAGCACATCGCCATTGGCATGGGCAGCACGCAGCTCACGCACGACCTGTTCCGGACGCTGCTCGACCCGGGCGACACCGTCATGCTGCTCGACCCGACCTACGCCAACTACGAAGGGCAACTCGCGTTCGCGGCCTCGGGCATCAAGGTGGTCCGGTTGCGCGTGCTCGATCCGCAGACGTGGTCGTACCTGCCAGAGACCGATCCGGCCGGCGTGGCCCGCGAGTTCACGCGGTTGTTCGACCAGCACCGCCCGAAGCTCGTGCTGTTCGGCGCGCCCGACAACCCGACCAGCCAGGTCGTGCCGCAGACGCTGGCCGAGGTAATGTTGGCGAAGACCGCTGAAGCGGGCGCGTGGCTGGCGATCGACTTCGCCTACAAGTGCCAGTACTTCCAGGCACCGCCCGCGTACTACGCGTGGTCACCTGCTGATCATCCGAACGTGATTGGCATCCACTCGAACTCGAAGTGGGCGCGCGGCCTCGGCCGCCGGCTTGGCTGGATCGAGGCCAGCACCCCGGTCGTTGAAGCGATGGAGCGCGTGCAGCAGTGCAGCATCCTCTGCCCGGACACGCTGTCGCAAATGACGATGGCGCGGTACCTGAAGCAGGCGATCGCGAACGGATCGCTGCGGAAGTATGTGGACCAGGCCAACGCGATGTACAAGCACGCCGCGGCGGTCACGCTGAAGGCGGTGGACGATCACCTCAAGCGGCCGCGGCTGACGCCCTTCGGCGGGCTCTACACGGTGGTGGACATCGGCACCAACGCCGAGGCCTTCGTGCCGAAGGCGCTCCAGGCGACCGGCGTGCTCGTGGTGCCCGGCGGCGGCTTCGGCGCCTCGCTCACCAACGGCGTGCGCATCTCGTTTGGCCCGCTGGTCAGGGATACCGCGAAGATCGAGGAAGGGCTCGAACGTCTCGGCCGCTGGATGCGCGCCTAGCTCCTCTATCGGCCCACGGCACATCGTGCGGCGGGCACGGGCTTGGCCGGCGCCGCCGCCGGAGCCGCCGTGACGGTGCCGGCGAGCTGGTCGAACGCGACCTGCTGCATCGATCGGACCTCGGCGCGTGACAACCCCAACTCGAAGGCCGAACACTCGTTCTCGCCGAGCGAGCGCGGGTCGCGTCCGGTCACGCTGCCGAAAATCACCAACGCTTCCAGGTAGTAGCCGTGCGTGCTGGCGTGGTACTGGTCGTAGGTCCAGAGATTGACCTTGCCGGCGTCGATGCCGTCGTAGGGATTCGGGTCGGCCACGCCCGTCTGCATGGCGCGGGTCCAGGCCTCACCGACCGGAATGACCGCCTTCACCGCGGCCGCTCGAGCGGCCTGGTCGTAGGCGGCGCGCAGGTCGCGCGCCATGACCTCAACCGGCTGTCCGGCCCAGGTGCCCTTCACCGGATACACGTGGTCGGCGCGTGCCCAGGTAGCCATGAGGTAGATGGACACGTTCGGGTTCTTGCCGCGGAGGACGTCCGCCATCTGCTTGCTGGTGGCGACCAGCTTCGCCGGGTCGCGGGGCTTGTCGGCATCGAGCAGGCTGAAGCCGTGCATCACGACCGTATCCCATCCACGCTTGCCAATGACGTCGAGCTTGTTGGCCAGGTGGAAGTCGAGCCCGCTGCCGCCGCGCGTCTCGAGCGACACGTCGTAGTCGAGGCCGGCCTGCTGGGTGAACGACTTGAACAGCGCGGGCACGCCGCCGATGCCCTCGTGGTTGAGGTCGGTGACCGTGTCGGCGCGATAGAAGCGAACGGCCGAGCCCGAGCCGAACAGGAAGCTATTGCCGATGAACAGCACGCTGATGCCGGCCGCGGCACCCGTGCTGCCCAACGCGATGACCAAGCCGGCGACCAACGCAAGAATCGATTTCATGGGGCTCATTCTCCCTTACTTGTCGTACGGCTGGCCAATGTAACTCGCGTCGTTCTCCCACCGCAGGATTAACTGCGTGAACATGAACTGGATCATCAGCCGCTGATCCGCTAGGCGGGTGATCTGGATCTGCTGCTGGTGCTTCACGTGCCAGCCGTAGATCTCGAAAAACGCACCCGTCCCGATGTCGCAGAACTCCGGGAACTTGCCGCTGGTCCGCAGGTACTGCTCGATCCGCGACTTGACGGTGCCGACCACGCCCACCGTGAGCGAGTTGGCGACGAGCCCCTGCGAGACGAGACGGCTCAGTTCCTCCATCTGGGACTTGAGGTTCGAAAAGCCCACGACCAGGGCCTGGGATTCGGGCGTCTGCTGCTCGGCCCCGGCCGCCGCCGGCGCGGCGGCGGTGGACAACGTTCCGAGCATTCCGGCGGTCACAACTTCACGGCGGCTGATCATGGCTCCTCCTTGTGGGGCGTGCCTGTCTAGGCTCTCACAGTCAGACGCGGGAGAAACCGGCCCGGCCGCCATAGAATAGCGGCGTCATGCGAATTCTTTTGTGCCTGGTCCTACTCATGGCCCTGCCCTCTTCCATCACCGCGCAAACCGCCACGCCGGCCGCCGGGGTACCCCTGGATGTCGCCACGCGCCGCGCCGCCGTCGTCAGCGACCTGCGCTACGAGCTGTCGCTGGCCATTCCGGAGGAACTGACGGCACCGCTGACCGGCTCGAACATCATTCGTTTCTCGTTGAAGGACGCCTCCGCGCCGCTGGTCCTCGACTTCGAGACCAGCCGCCAACACGTGAAGGCGGTGGACGCCAATGGCAAGCCCGCCGCCTTCACCTACGTCAACGGCCACATCGTCTTGCCGCCGGCCGCGCTGGTCGCGGGCGCGAACATGGTCCGCATCGCCTTTGACGCGGGCGACGCGTCGCTCAATCGCAGCAAGGACTTCCTCTACACGCTGTTCGTGCCGGCCCGCGCGCGGCTGGCCCTCCCGGTGTTCGACCAGCCCGATCTCAAGGGCCGCTGGACGGTCACGCTGGAACACCCGTCGGCCTGGCAGTCGGCGGCGAACGGCGCGGAGCTGACGCGAACGGCCAACGGCGCCAGGACCAGGGTGACGTTCGCGGAGACGCAGCCGCTGCCGACCTACCTGGTGGCCTTCATCGCCGGCGATTTCAAGGTGGAGACGGCGGAACGCAACGGCCGCACCTTCCGCATGTTCCATCGCGAGACCGACGCCGCCAAGGTGGCGCGCAACCGTGAGGCGATCTTCGACCTCCACGCGCGGGCGCTGGCGTTCCTCGAGAATTACACCGCCATCCCCTACGCCTTCGGCAAGTTCGACTTCGTGGCGATCCCGGCGTTCCAGTTCGGCGGCATGGAGCACGCCGGCAAGATTCTCTACAACGCCTCGGGGTTGATGCTGGACGAGTCGGCGACGCAGAACCAGCTGCTCGGCCGCGCCTCGGTCATTTCGCACGAGACCGCGCACATGTGGTTCGGCGACCTGGTGACCATGCGCTGGTTCAACGACGTGTGGATGAAGGAAGTGTTCGCGAACTTCATGGCGGCGAAAATCGTGAACCCGTCGTTCCCCACGGTGAACCACGACCTGCGCTTCCTGCTGTCGAACTACCCCGCCGCCTATGAAGTGGATCGCACGGCCGGCGCCAATCCGATCCGCCAGGAGCTCGACAACCTGAACGAGGCCGGCAGCATGTACGGCGCCATCATCTACCAGAAGGCGCCGGTGGTGATGCGCCACCTCGAGGCGCTGCTCGGCGAAGACAACTTCCGCGACGGCCTGCGCGACTACCTCAAGCAGCATGCCTTCGCCAACGCCACCTGGTCGGACCTCATCGACCTGCTCGACGCCCGCACGCCCACCGATTTGCAGCAATGGAGCCGCGTGTGGGTGGACCAGCCGGGCCGCCCGACCATCCAGACCGAACTCGAGATCAAGGACGGCACGATCGCGCGCCTCGCCTTCCGCCAGCGCGACCCGCGGGGACGCAACCTCGCCTGGCCGCAGCTGCTGCGCGTGGCGATCGGCAACAGGACCGGACAGGAGTTGCTGGTCGTCAACCTGAATGGGCCGGTCGTGGAGGTGCCGCAAGCCGTGGGCAAGCCGGCGCCCCTTTACGTGCTCCCCAGCGCGGGCGGATGGGCCTACGGCGCGTTTGCGCTCGACCGCGCGACCCTCGACTACCTGTCCACGTCGCTGCCGGAGATGACCGACACGCTGACGCGCGGCAGCGCGTGGGTCACGCTGTGGGACGCCTTGCTCGACGGCCAGGTCCGGCCGGCCGCGTTCGTCGATCTGGCGATGCAGGCGCTGCCGCGCGAGAGCGACGAGCAGATGACCTCGCGCATCCTCGGCTATGCCTCGGCCGCGTGGTGGCGCTTCCTCCAGGCCGCGGAACTCGAAGCCCGCGCGCCGCGGTTCGAATCGCTGCTGCGCGAAGGGCTGTCGCAGGCGAAGACACCCAGCCAGAAGGCCTCCTGGTTCGGCACGCTACGCAACATCGCGCGCACGCCGGCAACGGTGGACTGGCTGCACAAGGTATGGAAGAAGGACGAGACCGTGGCCGGCCTGCCGCTGGCCGAGGCCGACTACACCTCGCTGGCACTCGAACTGGCGGTGCGGGAAGTCCCTGGCTGGCAGCAGGTACTGCAGACCCAGCTCGCGCGCATCGAGAACCCGGATCGCCGCGGCCGGTTTCAGTTCGTGATGCCGGCGTTGTCGGCCGACCCGGCCGAACGCGAGAAGTGGTTCCTGTCCCTCAAGGACGTGAGCAACCGGCGGCGCGAACCGTGGGTCCTTGAGGGACTCAACTATCTGCATCACCCGCTGCGCGCGGCGACTGCCGAGAAATACGTGCAGCCCAGCCTCGACATGCTGTGGGAGATCCAGAAGACCGGCGACATCTCCTTCCCAAAGCGCTGGCTGGACGCCACGCTCGGCGGGCATCAGTCGGCAGCCGTCGCCAACACGGTCCGTGCGTTCCTGAAGACCCTGCCGGCGAACTATCCTGACCGCCTGCGCAACATCACGCTGCAGTCGGCGGACGAGTTGTATCGCGCGGCGGAAATTACTCGAAAGCAATGATTGGGGGACCCATGCGTGCGCGTAACGTCGTCGCTTTCCTTGCGGCAGTCATCGCCGTCTTCAGCCAGGCGCCAGGGTCCACGCAGGTGCGGACCACCGTGTTCGAAGGCGCGCGCGTCATCGTCGGCGATGGCCGTCCGCCCATCGAGAACGCCACCATCGTCGTCAACGGCGACCGGTTCACGCTGGTCGGCAGCGGGTCCACGGCGAGGGTGCCCGCCGGCGCCATCCACGTGAGCCTGGCCGGCAAGACGGTGATGCCCGCCATTATCGACACGCACGTGCACACCAGCACGACGCAGCCGGAGCTGCGCGAAGACCTGAAGCGCCGGGCCAACTTTGGCGTGGGCGCGGCCCTGAGCCTCGGGCTCGACGGCACCGAGGCGCCCTTCGAACAGCGGGCGCAGACCGCGCCGGGCCTCGCCCGCTTCTACCTGGCCGGCCGGGGCATCACCGCGCCGGAGAAGGGCCGCACCGACGTGCCCTACTGGATCACCGCGGAGGATCAGGCGCGCAAGGCGGTCCAGGAGCTGGCCGCCAGGAAAGTGGACATCGTCAAGATCTGGGTGGACGATCGCAACGGCCAATACCCCAAGCTGTCACCGGCCCTCTACACCGCGGTGATCAGCGAGGCGCACAAGCACAAGCTCCGCGTGGTCGCCCACATCTTCTCGCTCGAGGATGCGAAGGGACTGCTGCGCGCCGGCATCGACGCGTTCGCGCACGGCATTCGCGATCGCGACATCGACGACGAGGTGGTGGCGCTGTTCAAGGCCCGGCCGAATGTGGTGCTGATCCCGAACATGCCGGACCGCGGCGTGGCGGTGGACTACAGCTGGCTGCGCGGCAGCATTCCCGATGGTGAGCTGCAGAAGATCCAGGCGGGCGCCACCAATCGCCCCCAGGCCCAGGAAGCGTTTGGCATCCAGGCCCGCAACCTGGCGAAGCTCGCGGCCGCCGGCGTGCGTATTGCCGTCGGCACCGACGGCAACACGCCGTGGGCGCCGCACGTGGAGATGGCCGACATGGTGGCGTCGGGGATGACGCCGGCACAGGTGATCGTCGCGGCGACGCGCAACGGCGCGACGTTCGTGCGGGTACCGAACACCGGCACAATCGAGGCCGGCCACACGGCGGACTTCATCGTGCTCGACGCCAACCCGCTGGACGACATCACCAACACCCGGCGCATCGCCGCGGTCTACCTTCGCGGAGCTGCGGTGGCGCGCTAGGAAGTGGTCCGGCTAAAGCCGGACGCTACATCAAGGGTCGGGGCGCGGAGAATTTCCCGGCGCGCGTGGGTTTTCGCAGGGTCCATCGCACGAACACATCGATTGCGGTGAATTCGAGCCGGTTTCGACTGGAGCGGCTCTTGCAGAAGAGACCCCAACGGTTCACGTTCCCGGGCCAAGCCTGGGATGGCGGCAGGCCGGAGGAGGCAACATGAGCTGCACCAAGCGCTTTTTGAACCTCGAGTGGGAACACCATCACTGGCACCCGCGGGTGGCCGCGGCAGAGACCCTGACAGCCCAGGAGCCCGATATGTGGGCTCGGACCGTGTACCGCGATTACGTGCGCTGCGACAAGCAGGATGTCTGTGAAGGGTGCGGCGCGGTCCGTCACGAGAAGAGCTGCCTCTGTGAGGTTGCGACCGCGAACAAATGCGCCGTTTACCTTCAGTGGCGTGCCGAATCGGGCCAGGCCGCGAAGTAGTTCTCAGCCGGGGGCTTGCCACGGTGAGCGAACGCCCAACGCGCTATTCTTGCGCCAAGCGCGGTCCGGCGAGCCAGCGCTCGGCCTCGACCAGGTCCTGAAACACCGACACCTGCATGGGGATGCGCTCGGCGAGCACCGACAGCATCCGCATCATCCCGTACGATGCCGCGGTGCGCGTGACGATGGCCCAGCGCCGGCCGCGCATGGGGTGGCCGTGCAGCCGGAGGTGCCAGACCAAGGCTACGAGCTGGGCGGACGTGACCGGCATCTCGAGACCGCGATGGTCGGACAGCACATCGAAGCCGCCGGCGAGCCCCACCTCCTCGATGACCCCGTCGATGGCCTTCGTCATCTCACTCAACGTCATGGTGCCGGCAACCTCTAGCCTGACAAGATGCGCCTCACGATCGACGGTTGCGGTAATGGACATACCGGGCCGACTTGATCTTATCGCGAGCCGCCTCGGTCGGGCTGGCCCAGCGCCCGCCGGAGCCCCGCGGCCACGGCCTCGAGCGGGCGCCGCAGGGCGGAGCCGCGGCGCCAGCCGAGCACGATGGTGCGGGTCGGGGCGGGGCGCTTGAACGCGCGCACCGCCAGCTGCCCGCGCCGGTTCTCCACGGCCACCGCCATCTGCGGCAGCAGCGTCACTCCGGTGCCGGCGCCGACCATCTGGACGAGCGTGGACAACCCGGTGGCGCGCAGGTCCGACTCATGCGCTCCTGTGGACCCGCACAGCGCCAGGGCCTGATCGCGGAAACAGTGGCCGTCCTCCAGCAGAAATACCGTCGCCCCGTCCAGCACCTTCGGCGACGCCGGCCGCGGGTCCCGCACCAGCGGATGCCCCGGCGCGGCCGCCAACACAAACGGATCAACGACGATGGGCACGTGGTCGAGGCCGGCGAGGCGCGCGTCGAGGGCGAGGACCGCGCCGTCAAGCCGGCCCTCCTCGATCTGCCGCAGCAGCGTCTCGGTCTTGTCTTCACTCCACACGATGTGCAGATCGGGCAGGTGTTTGCGCAGCGCCGGCGCCACCTCGGGCAACAGGTACGGACAGACGGTCGGGATGATGCCGAGCCGCAGCGTGCCCCGCAGCGGATCGCCCTGCTGCCGCGCCGTGGCCTGCAAATCCTCGACGGCCACCAGCACCTGCCGCGCCCGCGCGATCAGCGGCTTGCCCCGCTCTGTGACCCGCACGCCGCGGGGGTTGCGCTCGAACACCTGCACGCCGAGCGCGCTTTCGACCTGCGCCACCTGCGCGCTCAGCGAGGGCTGGGCGACACCGCAGGCCTCCGCGGCCCGGCGGAACCCGCCGAGATCGGCGACGGCGACAAGATATTGCAGCTGCCGCATCGAGAACGGCGCCTGGTCCCGCAGTGCCATAGCCAAAGACTATCACTATGAGAGCAACGATATCTTGGACGGCTCGGCAAGCGGCACCTATACTGGTGGTGTCCTTTTCTTCCGGCAGCAGTTCGTTGTCTCGAAGCGTCCGACCCAAAGGTAGAGATACACATGTCAACCGAAACGAAGTGCCCCATCAAACACACCGCCGGCGGCGGCAGGTCGAACCGGGACTGGTGGCCCAATCAGCTGAACCTGAAGATGCTGCACCAGCACTCGCCGCTGTCCGATCCCATGGACGAGGGCTTCAGCTACGCTGACGAGTTCAAGAGCCTCGACCTTGCGGCCGTGAAGAAGGATCTCCTGGCGCTGATGACCGACTCGCAGGACTGGTGGCCGGCGGACTTCGGCCACTACGGACCGTTCTTCATTCGCATGGCCTGGCACAGCGCCGGCACCTACCGCATCGGTGACGGCCGCGGCGGCGCCGGAGCCGGCCAGCAGCGCTTCGCGCCCCTCAACAGCTGGCCCGACAACGTCAACCTCGACAAGGCGCGCAGGTTGATCTGGCCGATCAAGCAGAAGTACGGCCGGAAGCTCTCCTGGGCCGATCTTATGATCCTGACCGGGAATGTCGCCCTCGAGTCGATGGGCTTCAAGACCTTCGGCTTCGCCGGCGGGCGCGAGGATGTCTGGGAGCCTGAAGAGGGCATCTACTGGGGCCCTGAAGGCAAGTGGCTGGCGGACGAGCGCTACAGCGGCGACCGAGATCTCGAGAATCCTCTCGCGGCGGTTCAGATGGGTCTGATTTACGTCAATCCGGAAGGCCCGAACGGCAACCCGGACCCGCTCGCGGCGGCCAGGGACATCCGCGAGACATTTGCTCGCATGGCGATGGATGACGAAGAAACCGTCGCGCTGATTGCCGGCGGTCACACCTTCGGCAAGACCCACGGCGCCGGCGATGCGGCACTGGTAGGGCCTGATCCAGAAGCGGCCGGCATCGAGGAGCAAGGCCTAGGCTGGAAGAGCAGCTTCGGCACGGGCAAAGGCGGTGACGCGATCGGCAGCGGCCTGGAGGTCATCTGGACCACGACGCCAACGAAGTGGAGCAACAACTTCTTCTGGAACCTGTTCGGCTACGACTGGGAACTGACCAAGAGCCCGGCCGGTGCGCAGCAGTGGATACCGAAACATGGTGCCGGCGCCAATTCGGTGCCGGATGCGCACGACCCGTCAAAGCGTCACGCGCCAACCATGCTGACCACTGACCTCGCCTTGCGGTTCGACCCTGCTTACGAAAAGATTTCAAGGCGCTTCCACGAAAATCCCGATCAGTTCGCCGCCGCATTTGCCCGGGCGTGGTTCAAGCTGACGCACCGCGACATGGGCCCGCGCGCTCGCTATCTCGGTCCGGAGGTCCCGGCGGAGGAACTCATCTGGCAAGACCCCATCCCCGCTGTCGATCACACGTTGATTGACGGGAAGGACATTGCCTCGCTCAAGGGCCAGATCCTGGCGGCAGGCTTGTCTGTCTCGCAACTGGTGTCGACCGCCTGGGCGTCGGCGTCCACCTTCCGTGGCTCCGACAAGCGAGGCGGGGCGAACGGCGCGCGCATTCGTCTCGCGCCGCAGAAGGATTGGGCAGTCAACCAGCCCGGCCAACTGGCGAAGGTGCTGAACACTCTCGAGGGCATCCACAACGGGTTCAACAGCGCGCAGTCTGGCGGCAAGAAGGTCTCGCTGGCCGACCTGATCGTGCTGGCCGGTTGCGCAGGTGTCGAGCAAGCGGCGAAGAACGCCGGTCACACCGTGACGGTTCCCTTCACGCCGGGACGCATGGACGCCTCGCAGGAGCAGACCGATGTCGACTCCTTCGCCGTGCTCGAACCGGCCGCCGATGGCTGCCGCAACTACCTCAAGGGCCAATACAGCGTGCCGGCCGAGGAGCTGCTGGTCGATCGGGCGCAGTTGCTGACGCTGACCGCCCCTGAGATGACGGTGCTCGTTGGCGGCATGCGCGTCTTGAACACCAACGTCGGACAGTCCCAGCACGGCGTCTTGACCAAGCGGCCGGAGGCGCTGACCAACGACTTCTTCGTCAACCTGCTTGATATGGGCACGGAGTGGAAGGCGGTATCGGACGCCAAAGACCTGTTTGAAGGGCGCGATCGCCTCACCGGCGCACTCAAGTGGACCGGCACTCGCGTCGATCTCATCTTCGGTTCACACTCCCAGCTCCGGGCCCTGGCTGAAGTCTATGGAAGTTCGGACGCGCAGGAGAAGTTCGTCCATGACTTTATCGCGGCCTGGAACAAGGTGATGAACCTTGACCGCTTCGACCTCGCGTAAGCGCTAGCTGTCGTCACGGGCGGTCTGATAGATTCAGACCGCCCTCATGAAACACACAGCAGATGCGGTGATCGTCGGCGGCGGGTGCATGGGCTGCAGCGTGGCCTGGCACCTGGCCCAGCGCGGTCTGACCAATATCGTCCTCATCGAGCGCGAGCCCCAGCTTGCCGCCGGATCCACCGGCAAGAACGCCGGCGGCGTCCGCCATCAGTTCTCGCATCCGGCGAACATCGACCTGTCGATCGAATCGATCGCGATGATGGCGCGCTTCGAAGAGGTGGTGGGGACGCCGATCGACTTCCACCAGGACGGCTATCTCTTCCTGCTGTCGAAGGCCGGCAACGTCGCCACCTTCCTCAAGAACGTCCAGCTGCAGAAGTCCCGCGGCGTGGACGTGCAGTGGCTGTCGCCGAAAGAGGCGCAGGCGCTGGCACCGGGCCTTGATGTCACCGGCGTCAAGGGCGCCACCTATTGCGCGGCCGACGGCGTCGCCGACCCCAACGGCGTGACGGTGGGCTTCGCCAAGGGCGCGCAGGCCAAGGGCGTGGAGATCATCCGCGAAACGGAAGTGACCGGGATTCGCCTGGACGGCCATCGCGTCGCCGAGGTCCAGACCTCGCGCGGCGCCATCGCCACGCCGATGGTCGTGAACGCGGCCGGGCCGTGGGCCAAGTCGATCGGGCGGATGCTCGGCGTGGACGTGCCGGTCGAGCCCGAGCGCCGCCACATCTTCATCGCCT
The DNA here is from genome assembly GCA_041659285.1 of Vicinamibacterales bacterium. Classification (NCBI taxonomy): domain Bacteria; kingdom Pseudomonadati; phylum Acidobacteriota; class Vicinamibacteria; order Vicinamibacterales; species Vicinamibacterales bacterium. The sequence goes on from JBAZYO010000007.1 coordinate 198,123, forward strand.
CGCCCCCGGGGGGCGGCTCGTGGGACGACGCCGCGAACGCCGGCCGGGTGCCGAAGTCAAAGCTGCTGGTGATCGACTTCGAGAGCTCGTTCTACTTCCACCGCGAGGGCGGCGGGCTGCTGTTCGGCATGGGCGACCCGGATGAGCGGCCCGGCTTCGACATCACGGTGCGGTGGGATTTCCTGCCGAAGGTGATCGAAGTGGCGATGCAGCGCCTGCCGGCGCTCGCCGACGCCGCCGTGTCACACGCGTGGGCCGGGCTCTACGAAATGACGCCGGACCACAACCCGATCATCGGGCCGTCCACCGATGTCGACGGCTTTCAGACCATCGCCGGCTTCAGCGGCCACGGCTTCCAGCATGCGCCGGCGGCCGGGCGCATTCTGGCGGATCTGATGACCGGCCGGGATCCGAAGTTCGACCTGACTCCCTTCACGCTCGAGCGCTTCAGCAAGCGCACGACTGGCGGCGAAGGCAACGTGGTCTAGGGCCACAGAACGAAGACAGCCGCAGATTAGACGCAGATTAGACACCGGTCTTTCAGGTTAGATCGGTGTTGAATCTGTGGCTGTCTCCGTTCGTTCTGTGGCCGACCTTCAGCGACAGCGCCGGCCGCGGCCGCAGAACGAAGACAGCCGCAGATTAGACGCAGATTAGACACCGATCTTTCAGGTTAGATCGGTGTTGAATCTGCGGCTGTCTTCGTTCCGTGGCCGCATGCGAATCGGCGGCGCGCCATCCTCGCGGCGGTGATCGTGGCCTAACGCGCGAAGCGGCGGAAGAAACTGTCGCCGTTCCACTGCGGCCGGGTCGGACGATTGGCCACGGCCTGCACCACCGCCAGGTAGACCTTCCCGAAGTCTTCGGCGGCCTGGCGGTTGATTGGCTGGGCGAGGTCGTCGCTGGGCGCGTGGTATCGCTCGGTGCGCCAGCGGCGCACCATCTCGTGCTCCGGCGAGTTCTTGACGAAGCCGACCTTCAGCGATAGCGCCGGCACGCCGGTCTTGATGAAGCTGTATTGATCGCTGCGGATGAACGCGTTGCGCTCCGGTTCCGGGTCCGACAGCACCTCGAGCGCCAGCGGCCGGGCGACGCGCTTGAGGTCTTCGGCCAGGTCCGATTCTTCCAGCCCCTGCACGACCAGGCTCTTCAGCGGGAACAGCGGCAGGAACATGTCGGTGTTGAGATTCGCCACGATCCTCCCGCCCTTCACCGACGGGCGATTGGCGAAGTAGCGCGAGCCGAGCAAGCCTTTCTCCTCGGCAGTCACGGCGGCAAACACCACCGAACGCTTCAATCCGCCCGCCGCCGCGGCCGACGCCGCGGTCTCGATCAGCGTCGCGATGCCGGACGCGTTGTCCATGGCGCCGTTGTAGATCCGATCGCCGCCAATCGGCTCGCCCACTCCGACGTGATCGAGGTGCGCCGACACGACGACGAGCTCACTGCGCAGGGCCGGATCGGCGCCGCGCAGGACGCCGATCACGTTGTCGGACTCGATCGTCATGGCGTCGATCGCCACCCGCACGCGCGCGGTGGCCGGGATCACGAAGCGCGGCAGCACCTTGCCGTCGTTCGACAGCGCGAGGATTTCCTTGAAGGTATGGCCTGAACCGGTGAAGAACCGCTCGGCGCGGGCCGGATTGATGGTCACCGCGGCCTGCTGGCCCAGGGTCTCGTCCAGCGCCGGATCGGCGATCGCCACCGACGGCATGAAGCGCGAGAGCTTCGAGCGGTCCCACGGGATGTCCTGGCCCTTGGGGTTCTGGATCGCGAACACGCCGATCGCACCCGCCTTCTTCAGGTACTCCCACCGCACCGACTGGTAGTGCGCGAGCAGCGGACCCGGGATGTTCGACGGCCCGCCGGTGAGCAGCAACACGATCCTGCCTTTGAGGTCGAGGCCGGCCAGGTCGTCGTGCTTCGACTCGGGCACCTGCAGGCCGTAGCCCGCGAACACGATGGGCGCGTCAACGCTGGGCGCCGGCTCGATGCGCATCGAGAAAGTGGCTTCTTCACCGAGCTCCACATTCTCAACCGTGCCACCCGGCCGCACCAGGGCCAGGCTTGACTTCGCCTCGACGATCCGCCGCGACCGGAATCGAATCGGCTGAAAATATCCGTCGGTGCCACCAGGCTCGAGGCCGGCCTTCTTGAACTCGGCAGCGATGTACTCGGCCGCCTTGCGATGCTCAGGGCTGCCGGTATCGCGGCCATTCATCGAATCGGACGCCAGGGCCACGACGTGCGACCACCACTTGGCCGCGGGTTCCTGCGCGGCGACCGGCAGGCTGACGAGGAGCACGAGCGCGAGCGATAACAGTCGAGACATGGCGGGTCGGTCCTTTGTCTGGTGTGAATCCGTGTCTAATCCGTGGCTGTCTCAGAAGCCCTTCCCAAAGTACCGGCTCAGGCCCTTGCCGATCGGCTGATCCTTGATTCTCCGCCACGCGCGAGTGCCGGCCACCACGCCGCGCCAGGTCCTGGCGTAGCGGGTCAGTATCAGCACGTCGTGTCCGAACACGCGGGACCGTCGTTGGAGATAGGCCTCGCTGGCGGTGCTCAGGCTTGCGGCGTAGGCGGACGCCCGCTCCCGGTTGTTGGTGAAGATGAACTTGTTCCCGGCAATCGCCACCGGCACCAGCGCGGCCTCGGGACGCGCCATCCACTGGCAGGTGCCCTCCGCCACGCCGGGCCACGACGGGTTGAAGAAATCGTCCAGGATGACCAGGCCCCCATCGCACAGCGTTTGTTCCGCCAGCGCGAGATCGTTGAAGGTCGTGCCCGTGGTGTGCCCGCCATCGACCGAGAACAGCCGCACCGGACCGCCGCCGGCGTCCAGGATGCGGGCGCGATCGAGGTTGACGGAATTCCCGGCCACCAGCCTGATGCGCGACTGATCGCAGCGATGTCGCGCCAGGTTGCGGAGGAGGATCGCGCGATCGCCACGGCCCGACGTGTCGACGTTCTCGTCCTGATGCTCGAACAGGTCCCACGCCACGCTGAGCTCCGGCGGCTCCGTCAGCAGGTGCAACAGGATGAACAACCGTCCGTGGTGCACGCCGATTTCAGACACCGGGCCGCCAATCCCGTGCCGCCGTTGCGCGCTCGACAGGGTGACCACGGCATGGATGGCAGTAGGATTCAGCCAGCCGTTGACCGTCTTGTGCCCGGATTGGACGTAGCGCAGCAGGGCGTCTTCGCGCATGCGCTACTCCCTGTAAATCTTGCCGTTCCTCATGACGAACTTCACGCTGCGCAGCGCGCGGATGTTGGCGGCCGGATCGCCGGTCACGGCGATCAGGTCCGCAAGGAGCCCGGCCTTCACGCGGCCGATGCGCTCGGCCTGGCGGAAGTAGGCCGCGTTGCCCGACGTCGCCGCCACGAGCGCGGCCGCCGGTGTCATCCCCCACTCCACCATCAGCTCGAGCTCGCGCACGTTATCGCCGTGGGCATAGACGCCGACGTCGCCGCCGAAGCACATCTTCACGCCGGCGGCGAGCGCCGCCTTGAAGGTCTCGCGCTTGCGGGTGATGCGGGCCGGCTCCGGGTCGACGCCCTTCTTCCAGCCGGCGTACTGCGAGGTCGCATCCCCGGCGGCAATGGTCGGGCAATACGCCACGTTCTTCTCGACCATCAGCTTCCACACCTCGGGCGTGCCGTCATCGCCGTGCTCGATGGTCTCGACGCCGCCGAGAATGGCGCGGCGCATGCCTTCCGGGGTTGACGAATGAGCCACCACGGGCCGGCCGCTGCTGTTGGCGGCCTCGACAATGCGCTGGATCTCACCAAGGGTGAACCCAGGCCGCGCCTCGCCGTTGGGGCCCCAGCGGTAGTCCGCGTAGATCTTGATCAGATCCACGCCATGCGCGATCTGCCCGCGGGCGACGCGGACCACGCCGTCGAGCCCATCGGCCTCTTCCGCGCCCTGCGGCACGGTGACTTCCGGGGCGAAGCCCTTGGGGGCGTAGCTGCCGGTCACCACCATCGCCGGGCCGGCCACGAGCATGCGCGGACCGGGAACAATGCCTTCGTTGATCGCCTGACGCAGGCCGACATCGGCGTAGGCGGCGCCTTCGCTGCCGAGGTCGCGAACGGTGGTGACGCCGGCCATCAGCGTGGCCAGCGCGTGATTGACACCGCGCGCCACGCGCAGCGCCAGCGGCTCCCGCAGCACCTGGTCGTTCCACGTCGTCTCGTTGTAGGGATGCAGCAGCAGGTGCGAGTGACCTTCGATCAGGCCGGGCATGAGGGTCGTGCCCGGCAACGCGATGGTCCGCGCCCCGCCGGGAGCATTGGTCGAGGCAGGCGGCCCGGCGGCGATGATGCGCTCGCCGCGCACCACCACCACCCACCCGGCATGCATCGTCTCGCCGTCAAAGACGCGGTCGGGCTGGAGGACGAAGGCGGGAAGGTCGGCCTGTGCGGCGACGACGGCCGGTGAGGCCAGCAGGACGGCGGAAAGCAGGAGCGCGCGCATGGAGCGAAGTATACTGCCCGCCCGTCGGCGGGCGGGCAGCGGTGGGCTAGTTCTGCCCCTTGTAGGGTGACGGCGGCATCGCTCCCGTGCGGAGTGAGCCGGCCTTCTTCCACGCGTCGTATCGCTTGCGCAGCGTCTTCACCGGGTTGCCGCTCTCGCCTTTCACCGTGCTGTCGTCAGTGACGCTGAGGTAAGCGGAGTACTGCCCGTCATTGTGCGTCGCGCCGGCCACGTCGCCTTTCTCGGCGATCGCGATGTAGGCGACATGCGCGGTCTTGTTGTCGCACGGCACAAAATCGAGCACGCTCACGCCGCAGTTGCAGCGGTGGTCGCCACCGTTGGCATCCGCTGCCTCCATGGCGGCCATCACCCGGTCGGCCATGGTGCCCGTCGCACGCGTGAACGCCAACGCCGCCTGGTGCACCACGGCGTCACCAAGCAAAGTGTTGCCCTGCACCTGGTAATGGATGTCACCGACCCGGCCGCCAAAATACAATGACGACACCGAGTTGTTGGCGCCGTTGAATCCCGCCCGGTTGTTCTGCGGGGTGATCTGCTTGCCATCCGGGATTGCCAGGATGCCGAACTGCCGGCGCTCCATCTGGTCCTCCGGCTTGCGCCCGGCTTCATGCTGCTTGAGGAGTTCGAGAATCTTCGTGGGCGGCGTGCCCTTCTTGAGCTCGGCGTAGACCAGCATCTGGTTCTCGCGCGTGTTGTCGGCCCCGGCCTGGCAGGCCGCCACCCCGACGCCGGGGACGATCACCGCCTGCACGTCCATCAGGTCTCGCGACGGGTTGGGCTTGCGCTGGGGGAACCCCTGCTGCCGCACGCACGTCGCCGAGGCGATGATGACCTGGCCGGTCTTCGCGTCAACCGCGATCACCGACCAGGTGGCAAAGGCCGGGGCGTGAGCCGCCAGCGTGAAGACCAGAGCGAGGAGGATGCGGTTCATCTGTGGACTCATTTCCCTTAGAAGCGATAGCGGCCGCTGATGCGGAATACCCGAGCCGCGGGAATCGGGTTGGCCGAGGCGGCGTCGATACCCCCGGTTGACAGCGGCTTGTTGTAGTTCGGGCCGTTGGTGGTCACGCGCCGCAGCACCACACTGGAGTTGAACAGGTTGAACACGTCGAACATCGCCTCGAACGAGTGTCCTTGCCGGATGCCGATGCTCTTCGACAGCCGCAGGTCCGAGAGCCTGACCCAGTCGTAGCGTCCCGCGTGACCCTCAACCGTGACATCGACGAGAGCGTTGAGCGCGTTCCGCACTTGAACAACGCGGTTGAAGTACTCGCCCTGCTGGGCGGTGAAGGTCGAGGACGCCAGCATCTTCCAAGGCAGATTGACCGTGCCGCTGAGGCGGACACCTTGGTAAGTCTCAGGCAATTCCCAAGTGCCAGTCGTGCCGGCCAAGACGACTCCGTACTTAGCCTCGTTCGGATTGCGCGGCGCAATGTTCTTCAGGTCACGCCTGTCGATCTGATACGACGCCAGCAGCGACCAACCGTTGGTGTGGCTCTTGCTGAACGTGGTTTCGAACGCGGTGAAGCGGTCGTCGCCTTCGCCCGGTGCGGCGTTGGTGAACAGCGACTGCACCTGCCCGAACCTGGGGTACGACCGCGGCACCGACCACACCTGCACCGTGCCGTCGTCGGCCGTGCCGGCGACGTTATCCCGGCCGGGGTCGATTCCGGTCGCCATGTCGGTGAACGCCTCGAAGGGCAGCGCCACGTTGAGCTCCTTGCTGCCGCGATAGTCGCCCTTGCGGACCACGTTGAAGCGCACCGACATGTCGCGGCCGAAGCCGAGATCGACGCCGCCGGTGTATTCATCGAGGTACTCGCCCTTGAGGGAAGGGTCGAGGCGGCTGTCGCGGCCCTGACCGGTCACGCCCGTCAGGTTGGCCGTCACCGGCGTGTACGGAATGCTGCCGTCCCATCGGGTGTAGGTCGAGATCAGCGTCGAGGCCGGGTTCACCGAGTTCGCCACCGGCCCGGACGCCGCGTTGACGCCGGAGCCGTTGGCCGCGTAGCGGCCGTAGCTGGCCTTGATCGCGACGCGGCCCGAGCCGGTGACGTCGTAGACCATCGACAGCCGGGGTGACCAGGCGTTATAGGTCGGGAAACTCTTGTTCTCCGGATACACCCTGGCGGTGGCGAACGGTCCGGTGCCGGGGTTGCCCTGCTCGGGCAGCCACGACGAATACCGATCGAACCGGACGCCGGCGTTGAGCGTCAACCGGCGCGTCAGATTGACACTGTCATTGGCGTACCACGAGTTGTAGCGAATGCCGGCGTTGGTGTTGTTGGGATACTCGAAGACCTGCACGGAGTCGGGGCGCAAGAAGAAGTCGCTGTCGCCAGGCAGGCTCCGATAACGGTAGATCTGCTGGTTCGGGTAGCCGTAGTTCTCGACGTAGTTCGTGCTGCTGTACCCGAGCACCCCCGATTTGATTTCGTGGTTCATGTTGCCAATGGTGCGGTACCACGCCCAGGTGCCGTTCCATCCCCACCTCACCGGTTCACGTTTTAGCTCCAGGAACGCGCCGCGGGTGTGCGTGGTCGTGAGATCCGTGCGCCTGACGTCGTCGGTCCAGGCATAGTCGGGCCACCAGTAGCCGGAACGATTGAAGCTGGCGTCGAACGTCATGCTCTGGCTCATGATGCGCGTGAACTTCAGGGCCGGTCCGATCTGGGTCCAGGCGACCTGGTTCTGCGTGGCTTCCGAGGGCAGGAAGGTGCTGGCATTCCGGTACGGCTGCCACTTGCGATTGATCTGCTCGGTCAGCTCCAGCTTGTTGTTCTTGGACAACTGGTAGGTCAGCTTCAGCGTGGGGTTGTCGAGGCGCGTGAAGAACTCCACCTGCTCTTTCGTCTTCTCCGACACGAAGCCGGGAATCAACAGGCCGGAGTAGTTGTAGCCATAGGCGGCGTAGAACCACAGCTTGTCGCGCATGATCGGCCCGCCGAGGTCAAGACTGACGTCGTTGTAGCGGGTGAACTTGTTGTTGCCCGGGTCGAATCCCTGCTGACGCAGCGAAGCGGTGACGTTGTTGCCCTGGAACGCGCCGTCCTGCCAGGCCAGCAGGTAGGCGCCGCTGAACCTGTTGCTGCCCGACTTGACCACGAAGCTGAGCGTGGCGCCGGGGCTCTGGGACTCGGCGCCCTTGGCGGCACCCGACACCTGCACCTGATCGTAGGTGTTGTAGTCACCGAAGAACTGGTCCCAGACCACGCCGTCGAACTTGATCAGCTCGCCGCCGGTGCGGCCGTACGAGCGCGCGCCGGTGGTGGTGGAGCCACCGACGGTGTTGCCGCCGACGTCGAACTGCGTGGGTGAGAGGCCGGGAACCAGCCGGGCCAGGCCGCGAATGCCACGGCCGTAGGGCAGGTTCTCCATCTGCTCCTCGCTCCAGTTGACACCGACCGTCGTCGACTGCAGGTCGATGGTGGGCGTCGAGCTGGTGACGATGATCGACTCGGCCAGGGTCTCGAGCTGAAGCGGACCGTTCACCGTCGCGGTGGCGCCCGCGTTCACGGCGACGCCGTCTACGGTCAGCACGCGGAAGCTGGGCAGCTGGAACTTCACCTGGTAAGTCCCGGGCGGCAACTGACCAAAGCGGAAGGTCCCGAGCGCGTCGGTGACCGCCTGCCGCGGCCCGCCGATCATCGCCGGGCTCGAGATGCTGACGTCAACACCCGGAAGCAGTCCGCCGCTGGTGTCGAGCGCCCGCCCGGTGAGCGTACCGGTGGTTGACTGCGACGCGGCTGGCAGCGCCGCGAGCAAAATGGTGCCTGCCGTCACGACAAGTCTGAACGCTTTCAAGATCATCGCTATCCCCTCCCCGAACCTGGCGCCACCCGATCAGGCGCGCAGGATAGCAGAGAACCCGGGAGCCGCCTGCACGGTGATGACGGGCGAACACAGGCCCGATATACTGCCCGCCCCTGCCATGGACGCCGCTGACCTCTCGCCCATCCCCGATGCACAGCGCACGCAACCGGCGTTCGACCTCTTCCTGATCTTCGCGGCGGCCAACGTCGTGGCCACCACGCTGCAGACCGGCGCGGTGCTCGCGACTCGCTACGGCGACAACGACGCCATGCTGCTGGTGGTGTCGGGCGCGGTGTTCGGGTCACTGCTGGTCGCGCTACTGGCACCGGTCGGTTCGCGCTTCGGCGTGCCGTCGATGATCGCCGCACGCGCACCGCTTGGGTTCCGTGGGGCACAGGTGGTGTCAGGGCTGCTCTACCTCACCAACTTCGCCTGGATCGCCGTCAACAACACCATTGCCGCCTCGGTCTGCGCGCAGATCCTGGGCGGACCGGCGAGTGCGCGCCTCTGGGCTGCCGCGCTGGGCGTGGCCGCCACCGTGATCGTGGCGCGAGGGCCTCGCGCGGTCGGCCAGGCCGACCGCATCGCCGTGCCGCTCATGGCCATGGCCGGCGCCATGTTGACCTATGCCGCCTTCACCATGACGCCTGCCGCGGCGATCGCGAGCGCAGAGCCTGCCCCGCCGCTGCTGTGGGGCCTCGACGTGGTGCTCGGCTACCAGGTGTCGTGGCTGCTGATGTTCGCGGACTACTCGCGCTACACGCGGTCGGCGCGGGCTGGCGCCACCGCCGTGTTCGCGGGGCTGGCGGTGCCGGCACTCTGGCTCATGCCGGTCGGCTGGAACCTCGCGCGCATCGCCGGCAGCGACGATCCGGGGACCATGCTCGCGGCCGCGGGTCTTGGCTGGTGGACGGCCCTGCTGATCGCGCTGGCCACGGTATCCACCAACTTCGTGAACATCTACCTGTCGTCGCTGGCCTGGCGCACGCTGTCGCCGAAGTCCACGGGCAAGGGGTCGGTGTGGGTGATCGGATTGATCGGCACGGCGCTCGGCCTGGTTTCATCCGGCTGGCTGACGCGGTTCGCGGACCTGATGGTGCTGCTCGGGTCGGTGCTCGTCCCCGTGGGCGGCGTCTTCCTCGCCCACTTCGTGGTCTTGAGGTCGAAAGTGGACGTGGCGGCGGTCTACCAGACCGCCGTCATGCCCGCGTTCAACATCGCCGGCGTGGCGGCCTGGATACTCGGGTTCGCCGCCTACAAGCTCGCCGCGCCGATCGGCGCCACGCTGCCGGCGCTGGCCACCTCGATGATCGCCTACGTCGTGATCAGAAGATTCCAGCGCGCTTGAGCCGCGCCGTCGGGTTGAACGACGCGATGATGTCGAAGCGGTGCTTGAGAGGGATGGGGAACGAGGTGTTGAACGCCTCGCCCTGGAACCACCCCAGCGAGAACTCGGGCGTCACCGCGTAGGTGCCGATCGAGTACCAGCGCGTGCCGATTTCGTAGCGGTCGCCGTTGTACGGACCGCCAACGGGGGCATACAGACGATCGACGGACATCACGCCGGCGGTAACCTGGAGCTTCTTCCATCGCAGGTCGGCCGACGCGTTGAATCCCTTACCGGTCTGGTCTGACACGCGTTCGTAGGCCTCGAGCTTGACCAGCGTGAGCACCTTCACCGACGCCGGCATCTTGAAGTTGACGCCCTGCCGCAGGATGTCGCGGCCGGCCTCGCGGGTGTAGTCCACCGAGGCGGCGGCGCGGCTCCCGAGACTGAAACCGACCAGCGCCTGGCCGTAGTTGTATTCCGACATCCGATCAAGGCGCTTGAAGACGTTGACCTCCCGGAAGTCGCCGAAATAACCGGCCGTCGCCGACAACTGCGTGATGTGGCCCTTCGGCGGCCTCACGGTGACGCGCTCGCCGACGATGTAGGTGTCGCTGTCGTAGGTGATGTGCTCGGCCATCTCGCCGCGATTGAGGAAGAGGCCGCCGGCCTGGAACTCGAGGCCCTTCACCGGCTCGGCCGACAGGAACAGCTGCTTGACATTGAACGGATGCGCGAAATTACCGAGGCCGACGCCCGTGTTGTTCCAGCTGGATGGAAACGTCGCGCCGGTCGAGGCCAGCGCCGCCACGTGGTAGCGCCCGGCCTTGTCGAACAGGAAGCGGCCGCGCAGCTGCGTCTGCCACTGCAGCGAGCTCGAGGTCACGCGGCCGGCGCTGTTTTCGTACCAGCGGAAGCGGGACGCCAGGCTGATCTGCTGCACGTCGAGCCAGCGCCGGATGGGCGGCGCGGGCGACGCCGGCGGCTTGGCCGCCTGCTGCGTGCTGAGCCCGGCTTGAGCCGGAACATTCCCTTGGGCCCGGGCCGGCGTGGGATGGAAGCAGGCCAGCAGGGCAACGGCGACGAGTGTGTGTCTAATCACTGAAGATATAGTGCCTGAAGCCGCCCCGGCGCGGGTTACGCGAGTGTTACATTTGCTACAACGGCGTAAACAATGCAGACCACCGACACTCCTCGACGCCTGATCGTGGGCATCACCGGGGCCAGCGGCTCCATTTTCGGCGTGCGGCTGCTCGAAATGCTCCAGGGCTCCGGCATCGAGACGCATCTCGTGATGAGCCGTTGGGGCGCCCGCACGCTCGTACTGGAAACCAGCTACACGCCGGAGCAGGTGAATGCGCTCGCCAACGTCGTGCATCCGCCCACCGACCAGGGCGCGTCGATTTCGAGCGGCTCGTTCGTGACCATGGGCATGGTGATCGCACCGTGCAGCGTCCGCACCCTCGCCGCCATCGCGCATGGCCTCGGCGACCACCTCATCCACCGCGCCGCCGACGTCGTGCTCAAGGAGCGCCGCCGGCTGGTGCTCGCCGTGCGCGAGGCGCCGCTCAGCGAGATCCATCTCGAGAACATGCTCAAGCTGTCGCGCATGGGCGTGGTGATCTCGCCGCCCGTGCCGGCGTTCTACGCGAAGCCCGCGACCATCGACGAGATGGTCAACTACACCGTCATTCGCCTGCTCGATCAGCTTGGGATTCACGTGGATACAAAGCGCTGGGCCGGACTGGGCGGCAGCGAATAGTCCCGCTATACTCTTTCTCAATTACCCGTCTTCGTCCCTGCAGAGGTTGACCCCATGAAGTACTTGAAACTTGCCCGCGCGATCAGCGCCATTGCCCTGTCGGCCCTGGTCTTCTCGTCCGGCTCGACACCGAAGGTCGATGCCCAGGGCGAGCCCAATCAGCTGGTCCCGCTCAACGCCTACAAGGACCTCAAGTGGCGCAGTGTCGGCGCCACCCGCGGCGGGCGCGTCACGGCCTATTCCGGCGTGCGGCAGCAGCCCTACACCTTTTACTTCGGCGGCGTCGGCGGCGGCGTCTGGAAGACCGAGGATGCGGGCATCACGTGGGTGCCGGTGAGCGACGGGCAGATCGCAACCGGGTCGATTGGATCGATCGACGTGGCGCCCTCGAATCCCAATCACGTGTGGGTGGGCACCGGCAGCGCCGCCATCCGCTCCAACGTGATCATCGGCCGCGGCGTCTATAAGTCCACCGACGCCGGCAAGAAGTGGGAGTTCATGGGCCTGAAAGACTCCGGCCAGATCGGCGGCATCAAGGTGCACCCGTTCAACACCAATACGGTGTGGCTGGCGGCGCTCGGCTCGCCGTTCGGGCCCAACGACGAACGCGGCATCTTCAAGACCACCGATGGCGGCAAGACCTGGAAGAAGACGCTGTTCGTGAACAACGAGACCGGCGGCCGCGACCTCGAGGTGGATTGGGAGAACCCCGACATCCTCTACGCGGCGATGTACAAGGGCTTCCGCAAGGGCTGGGACATCATCAGCGGCGGACCGGCCAGCGAAGGCGGCATCTACAAGTCCAGTGACGGCGGCGAGACCTGGAAGCACATCACCAACGGCCTGCCCAAGGACCTGATCGGCAAGATCGACATCGAGATCGCCCGCAGCAACCCGCGGGTGCTCTACGCGATGGTCGAGGCGCCCGGCAACCAGGGCGGCCTCTACCGCTCGAACGACGCCGGTGAGACGTGGGCGCTGGTCAACAGCAGCCAGCGGCTGCGGGCGCGGCCGTTTTACTTCCACTACGTGAACGTCAACCCGAAGAACGAGAACGAGGTCTACGTCAACGAGCTCGGGTTCCACAAGTCCACCGACGGCGGCAAGACCTTCGCCTCGATCGAGACGCCGCACGGCGACAACCACGGCGTGTGGCTCAACCCCGACAACCCGCAGATCATGCTGCAGGTGAACGACGGCGGCGCCAACGTCACGCTCAACGGCGGCAAGAGCTGGTCGTCGATCCTCAACCAGCCGACGGCTGAGTACTACATGGTGGCGGTGGACGAGCAGTACCCCTACCGCCTCTATATGCCGCAGCAGGACAACTCCACGCTGATCATCCCGAGCATTCCGCCGGTGTCGTGGGGCTTCGAACATCCGGCCCAGGGCTGGATTCAGGCCTCGGGTTGCGAGACCGGCCAGATCTGGCCGAAGCCGGACGGCAAGGTGGTGTGGGGCGCCTGCAAGGGCGAAGTCGGCCGCTACAACACGGTGACCGGGCAGGAGAAGCATTACTGGGTCTACCCGCAGAACCGCTACGGCCACGATCCGGATGACATCAAGTTCCGCTTCCCGCGCCAGACCGTCGTCTACGTGTCGCCCCACGATTCGCGGGTGATCTACCAGGCATCGCACGTGCTGCACCGCTCGATCGACGAGGGCGTGACGTGGGACGTCATCAGCCCCGACCTCACGGCCAAGGAGCCGCAGTATCAGATCGTCTCGGGCAACCCGATCACGCGCGACGTGACCGGTGAAGAGGTCTACTCGACGATCTATTCGATGATCGAGTCGCGCCTCGAGAAGGGCGTGATCTGGGTCGGCGCCAACGACGGCCCGGTGAGCGTGACCCGCGACAACGGCAAGACCTGGAAGAACGTGACGCCGAAGGAGCTGGTCGGCGCGCGCATCCAGACCGTGGAAGATTCACCCTTCGTCAAAGGTCGCGCCTACATCGCCGCCTACCGCTTCATGCGCGAGCACGACCTCAAGCCCTACATCTATCGCACCGACAACTACGGCGAGTCGTGGACGCTGCTCACCGACGGCACCAACGGCATCCCGATCGATCACCCGACGCGCGTGGTCCGCGAGGACCCGAAGCAGGCCGGCCTGCTCTACGCCGGCACCGAGTTCGGCTTCTTCGTGTCGTTCAACGGCGGCAGAAACTGGCAGCCGCTGCAGCAGAACCTGCCGGCGACGCCGGTCACCGACATCAAGGTGCACCGTAACGATCTGGTGATCTCGACCATGGGCCGCTCGGCCTACATCATGGACAACATCACGCCGCTGCAGCAGTTGGCGGCGCTCGCCAACGCGGCGCCTGGCGCGACCGGCGGCCACGACGGCGGCGTGTTTGTAGCGTCCGGCTTTAGCCGGACCGACTTGGAACAGGCGGCGCGAGCATCCCTGCCGGCGGTGGCCCTCTTCCAGCCGCGCGAGGTCACGCGCTTCCGCAACGGCACGGCCCCGGCATCGCCGAACGAGCCGGAGTACCCGATGACCGGCGCGCAGTTCGACCTCTACTTCGCCAACGCGCCGGGCGCCGATACCAAGCTCGAGGTTCTCGATGCCAAGGGCGGTGCCCTCAAGACCTGGAATGTGCTGGCGCCGCGCAGCGCCGGTTCGGAGATCGCCGGCGGCGGTGGCGGCGGGTTCCGCTTCCGCGGCGGCAGCACGGCCGGCATCCGCGCCGAGGCGGGCATGCAGCGCATCACGTGGGATCTCCGCTACGCGGGCCCCTGGGCGCCGAACGCGCCCGAAGGCGGCCCCGGCGGACCGATGGTCCCTCCCGGCAAGTACAGCGTCCGCCTGACGGCCGGCGGCCAGGCCATCACCCGCACGTTCGACTTGAAGTCCGACCCGCGCGTGGCCGGCGACGGCGTCACCGACGGCGACATTGCCGAGCAGGTGAAGTTCCAGCTGCAGGTGCGCGACGCGGTCAGCGACGCGCGCAAGCTGCAGCAGGGCATCGAACAGGCCATGCAGAAGGCCGGCCTCAAGCCCCAGCTCAGCGCGGCGGCGCCCGGGGCGACGGTGGCCGGCACCAAGTACGAGAACGAGCTGCAGGCCCTCTACGCCAAGGTCGTCGATACGCCCGGCATCTACACGCAGGGCATGCTGATCTCGCAGCTGAACAACGTGCAGCGCATGATCACGCAGGCGGACCAGAAGGTCGGCAAGGATGCCTACGACCGCTACGCGGATCTCGTCAAGGAATTGGCCGCGCTCGAGGCGCAGCTCAAGAAGCTCGGCGGGTCGTAACATTTGGTGATTTGGTGATTTGGTGATCGCGTGATTTGGGTTCCAAATCGCAACATCACCAAATCACCAGATCGCGAGATCAGAGTTCGCAATGTGTGATTTCGGTCAGCCCCACTCGCATGCGAAGGACTTCGGCTTTCTCGTTGACGCGCCGGAGATTCGCGCGCTCGTCGATGAAACCAGGCTCCTGACCGGCCAGATCCCCGACACGGCCGCGCGCGTCGAGGCGCTGCGGCCGGCGTTCGGCAGGCTGCTCGCCGCCGATGGCTGGCTGCCGAAGGCCTACGGCGAGCCTGACCTCAAGAGCGGCATGGGCAGCGGCATCGGCCAGTACGCCCTCTATCGCGCCGAAGACGGATCGCTCTGCTTGTTCTCGCTCGTCATCCCCGCGGGCGCTGAAACGCCCATTCACGATCACCTTGCCTGGGGCCTGATCGGCGTCTATCGCGGCATGCAGTCAGAAACCGTGTATCGCCGGCTGGACGACGGGCACGACGAGTCGAAGGCGAGCCTGGAGATTGCGCGCAAGCAGACGGTGAAGCGCGGGGAGTTCTACACGCTGCTGCCGCCGCTGGACGACATCCACTACGTGAAGACCGTCTCGAGGGCTCCGTCGGTCTCGATCCACCTCTTGGCGAACGACACAGCGTGCGTCACACGTCACCGGTTCGATGCCGCGGCTGGAACGGTGACGGCGTTCAGGTCGGGATATAGCAACGCAAGGTGCACGAACTAGGATTTCGCGATTTTGTGAGTTGGAGATTTGGAGATTTGGAGATTTGGCAGTCGCGGGTCTGCAGCTCGTGTGGTCGGTTTTCCAAAACGGGAAGTGCCGCTGTGAGTTCTTCAAATCTGATCACCATCTCGACATTCCGCTCCACCGCAGATGCTCAGATAGCCAAGGGCATTCTGGATGAGGTGGGAATCGACTCCATGATTAGCGCTGACAATGCGGGCGGAATGTACCCGGCGCTCAGTGGAGCCGAGCTCCTGGTGAGATCGGAGGATGTCGACAAGGCCCGCGACGCGCTTCATCGACGCGATCGCCGGGCACACTGACCGGCTACCGCGCGAGGTCACCAAATCGCGAGATCACCAAATCACCAAATCACAAGATCACAAGATCAGTATTGCGGAACGTGACACTGGCGGCAGCGCGCTCGCTCCGGATGCGTCGTCCGGATCTCCACTCTCGACGCAGGACCCGCGTGGCAGGTCAGGCAGTTCTCCCGTAATTGCAGCGTATGCGGAATGGTCGGCGGCGCACCGGGTGTGGCGCGGCCACCCTTCCACGGCCCCTGCGGCAGGCCGCTGAACCGCGACGCCACCATCACCGCTGACGTCACTGTCGGCGCATGACACTGCCGGCAACGCCTGAACAACCCCGCCGCGGCGGCACTCCCATGGGGCGACGCCGGCGCCACGCCAATGCCCGCGATCTCGCTGCCGCCATCATCGTGACAGGTCGAGCACTCGCCAATCAGCGCGTGCGGAATCACCGGCGGCGCGCCGTCGTAGGCGCGGCCGGCGGCCCGCACCTCGATCGACCGCGCCACGGCCGCCGGGGCCGCATCCCGGCAGCCCGCCAGCAGCGTCACCGACAGCAGCGCGAGAGCACCGGCACGCAACATCTGTGTC
The DNA here is from genome assembly GCA_041659285.1 of Vicinamibacterales bacterium. Taxonomy (NCBI): domain Bacteria; kingdom Pseudomonadati; phylum Acidobacteriota; class Vicinamibacteria; order Vicinamibacterales; species Vicinamibacterales bacterium. The sequence continues at coordinate 214,431 of JBAZYO010000007.1, forward strand.
ATCTGTGTCATCTGCGGCCCTGCCAGATCTGCGTCATCTGTGTCATCTGCGGCCCTGGTAAATCCGCATCATCTGCGGCCTACGCGCGCTCGATGCGAATCGCGCATTTCTTGTAGTCCGGCTGCTTGCTGATGTTGTCCATCGCGTCGAGGGTGACCAGGTTGATCAGCTTCGCCTCGTCGAAGAACGGCACGAACACGCTGCCCCGCGGCGGACGCCCGCGGCCGTCAACCTCGACCACCAGTTCGAGGCTGCCGCGGCGACTGACAATCTTCACGCGATCGCCCTTCTTGAGGCTCATCTCTTCCGCGTCGGCGCGGTTCATCTCGAGGTAGGCCGCCGGCACCGCCTGGTGCAGCTGCGGGATGCGCCGGGTCATCGATCCGGTGTGCCAGTGCTCGAGCACGCGACCGGTGGTCAGCCAGAACGGGAACTCCTTGTCGGGCGACTCGGCCGGCGGATGGTACGGTCGCAGCCAGAACGCCGCCTTCTCGCCGTAGCCGACGGCCTTGTAGAAATGGGCGCCCGTGGCTTTCTTGACGTAGGGGTCGTAGCCGGCGGTATAGCGGTAGAACGTTTCCTTGCCGTTGACGACCGGCCACACCATGCCGCGCGTCTCGCGCAGCTGCGCGTAGCTGGCGAGGTCCTTGCCGTGGCCGAGGCCGAAGGACCGGTACTCCTCGAACATCGGCTCGTGCCAGGCGTCGGCGGGCCACGGGAACAGGTTCCCCATGCCCATCCGTTTGGCCACTTCGATGATCGCCCACGCGTCTTCGCGCGCTTCGCCCGGCGGATCGACCATCTTGTCCCAGTGCTGGGTGCGGCGCTCGGTGTTGCCGAACATGCCCTCGCGCTCGACCCACGCCGCGGCGGGCAGGATCAGGTCGGCCATGGCCGTGGTCGGCGTCGGGTAGATGTCGCTGACGACGATGAACTTGCCGTCGTTCGGCGTGCGATCGAAGCGTGAGCGGTTCGGCAGCGTGACCCAGGGATTGGTGGTCTGGATCCACATCGCCTTGATCTCGCCGCGCTTGAGGGCGCGGAACATGTCTACCGCGTGGTGCCCGGGCTTCGACGGAATGGTGCCCGGCGGCAGCTTCCAGATGTGCTCGGCCTCGGCGCGATGCGCGGGGTTGGTCACCACCATGTCGGCCGGCAACCGGTTGAAGCTGGTGCCCACCTCGCGAGCGGTGCCGCACGCGCTCGGCTGCCCGGTCAGGCTCAGCGGGTTCGCCCCCGGCCGGCAGATCTTCCCGGTGATCAAGTGCAGGTCGGTGATCAGGTTGTTCATCCAGGTGCCGCGCGTGTGCTGGTTCACGCCCATGCACCACAGGCTGACGGTGCCGCGCGGCAGGTCGCCGTAGATGGCGGCCAGGGCGTGGATCTGCTCGACCGGCACGCCGGTGATCTCGCTGACCTTCGCCGGCGTGTAGTCCCGCAGGAAGGTGGACAACTCGTCGAGCGAGCTCGGCCTGGCCTCGTCCTCGAAGGTGTAGCGCTCGGCCTGCTCGTCGAAACAGCCGTAGCCGATCTTCTTCACATCCTCGATGCCACGGCGGAACACGAGGTTCTCGTCGATGAAGGCCTTGTTGATGCGGCCCTGTGCCACCAGCAGGTGCAGGATGCCGTTGGCCAGCGCCAGGTCGGTGCCCGGTTTGAACAGCACGTGCAGGTCGGCGTAGTCGGTGGTTGGCGTCCGCCTGGTGGCGATGTCGACGATGCGGGTGGCGGGCTTGAGGCGCTTGGTCTCGAGGATGCGGCTGAAGAGCACCGGGTGCATCTCCGCCATGTTGTTGCCCCACAGCACGAAGTCGTCGCCGCGATCGAGGTCCTGGTAGCAGCCCATCGGCTCGTCGCTCTGGAACTGCGTCATGAACCCCGACACCGCGCTCGCCATGCACAACCGCGCGTTGGGCTCGAGGTTGTTGCTGCGCAGGCCGGCCTTCACCCACTTGAGCGCGGCGTAGCCATCGAACACGGTCCACTGCCCCGACCCATACATGGCCACCGCCTCGGGCCCGTGCTGCGCGAGGGCGTCCTTGAACTTGCTCGCGATCAGGTCGAGCGCCTCATCCCAGGAGATGCGGCTGAACGAGCCATCGGCGTTGCGTTTCTGCGGGTACAGAAGCCGGTCTTCGCCGTAGAGCAGGCCCGGCAGGTGATACCCCTTGACGCACAGCAGGCCGCGATTGACCGGGCTCGCCTCGTCGCCACGCACGGCGACGACCCGGCCCTGCTCGACGCCAACCATCACGCCGCAGCCCGTGCCACAGAAGCGGCACGGCGCCTTCGACCACGTCACCGACGCGCGGTCGATGGGATTGGCGTTGGCCATCAGCCGCTCCGCCTCATCGCGGTCGGCGCATGAATAGGCGGCCACGGCCGGCACGGCGACGCCGGCCATTTTCAGGAAAGTGCGCCGTTTGATTTTGGTCATCGCGTGGGTCCGTAGCGCCGCTGCATTTCCTTGGTGATCTCGTCAGCCTGCTGCTCGGCGCCCTTGAGCAGCCACTGGTGCTCGGGCCGGCGCAGGATCTCGTCGATCACGGCATCGGCGGCGCGCGCGCCCTGCGCGCGACCGCCGCGCGACGCCGCGGCGGTGATGGCGCGGGCCTCGGGAATCAGCTTCATGTAGAAGCGCTCGGCCACCTCGAACATGCCGTGCCACTGGGTGTAGTCGGGCGCCATCATCGACGCGCCCATGCGCGCGCGGCGGCCCTCGTGGTGCCAGAGGTAATACCAGGTCCATTCGATCTGCTCGTCGTACTGCGTCTTGGTGAGCAGCCCGTTCGCGGTCAGCGCCGACATGATCGCCTGGCCCGGCTTGGCGAACTTCTCGTTGAAGTTAATCACCACGTCGTCGTACTGGCGGTAGAACAGGTTGACGTAGTCCGGCGTGTGGCAGGCGGAGCACACCTGCTTCATCCGGTTGCGCTTGGCCTCCGAGGTATCGGCAATCGCGGCCCGGCGCTTCTCCGGATCGGTTTCGGTCACCACCGCGTGGTTGGCGTCGGTGTCCATGACCAGGCTCACCGTCGGCCGGTTGGTCCAGGAGATGCGCTCGCCGGGGTCGTGCGTGACCTTCATCCCGTTCCGCATGTTCGCGCCCATGTGGCACGTGGCGCAGGTCGGTGCGGCGCTGTAGTCCCGCCCCAACACCCAGGGCTTCGCGTCGAGGTTCATCAGGTCGATCTGGTCCCGGAACGCCACGCCGTGCTTCGACTCGTCGTAGATCTCCTTCTGCGGATGGTCGGGCCCGAGGTGGCACTTGCCGCAGTTCTCGGGCTGGCGCGCGCGCCGGGCCGAGAAGTCGTGACGGCTGTGGCAGGCGGCGCACGAGCCGAGCGAGCCATCGAGGTTGATGCGGCCAATCCCGGTGTTGGGCCAGCTGGTGCTGCTCAGCAGCGGCTTGCCGCTCTCGTTGCGGACGATGCGGCCGACGGCATCGAGGTTGGTGGGCTGGCCCTTGTCGTCGGGCTTGAGGTCGCGCACGGTGACCACGCCGCCGTCGTTGGCCTGGAACCCGACCAGCGACCCGTGGCACTGCTGGCACCCCGAGTTGGCGGGCGCCATGCCGTTGACCACGTTGACGGCCCTGCCCGGCGTCGGCGAGTGCGGGTTGAACGGCACGCGCGATCCCGCCACGGTTTCGGCCAGGAAGTTGTCGAGCGAGGCGAGGATGTTGCCGGCCTTCGAGTGGTGGCTCACCGCGAACTCCGCCGACTCGGTGGGATGGCAGCGCGCGCAGTCTCGCGGCGTCACGATCGTCGCGATCTGCTGGCCGTAGTGCGAGAACGCGTCGGCGTCCCTGGCCTCGGCCTTGTGGCAGTCGACGCACGCCACGCCCTTGCCGGCGTGGATCGAGCCCTTCCAGTGATCGACGATGCCGGTCGAGACCTGGGTGTGGCAGTCAACGCATTGCCTGGAGGCCGCCGGCACGCTGGCGGCGGTGCCGCCCCGGCGGCCGGACTCCTCGTGGCGCCGCCGCGACACCTCCAGCCACTGCACCGCGACCAGCGACAGCAGGAACAGGAATCCCAGGCCGCCAATCACCCAGCGTTTTTGATCGAGTGTCATGTCCAGTTATCCCTAATGCGCGACGAGTGCTTCCCACATCGTGAAGCCCATGATCGTCAAGGCACCCACTACACCTAGCCACACGCTGATATCCGCGTACTTGAACTTGCGGACCAGCCAGTCATCGATGAACGGCCACAGGAACATGACGAAGACAATCAGTCCCTGCGTGAGCACCGCGGTCATTCCCGTGAACAGCTTGAGCCAGCGGAACGCCACGTAGAAGAACCATTCCGGCTTGATCACGTCCGGCGTGACCAGCGGGTCGGCGCGCGGCCCCATGCCGACCGGCAGCAGGGTGGCCAGCGCGCTCAGCAGGATCATCAGCGTCAGGCCGATGATCATCTCGGTGTAGAAATGGCTGGGGAAGAAGTTGAAATGACGCACGGGCGCGTCGCCCTCGCCCTCGAACCTGAGCTGCGTGACACCGAGCAGCCGCACCAGGCCGATGTGCATCATCAGCACGAGGATCAGCAGCACCGGCAGCACGGCGCCGTGCAGGATGAAGAACCGCGACAGCGTGCGGTCGTTGTAGATCTCCCCGCCCAGCAGCGCCTGCTTCATGAACGGCCCGGCGATCGGCACCGTGTCGCTGATGTTGGCCGCCACCGTCGCGCCCCAATAGCTCAACTGCTCGAACACCAGGCTGTAGCCGGTGAAGCCGAGCATCAGCGTGCACACCAGCAGCGTCATGCCGATCATCCAGTTCAGCTCGCGCGGCCGGCGGTAGGCGCCGGTGAAGAAGACGCGCATCTGGTGCATCACGACCGCGGCGATCATCAACGTGGCGCCCCACTTGTGCAGGCCGCGGAGGTACCAGCCAAACGACGCGTCTTCGGTGATGTAGCGAATCGACTCGTACGCCGTCGTCGGCGCCGGCTGGTAGTAGAACGCCAGCAGGATGCCCGTGACAATCTGGATCACGAACAGGTACGCGGGCGTGCCGCCGAGCGCGAACCACCACCGCTTCAGGTGGTACGGCACCGGCTCGTTCGACATCGCGGCCACGGCCTCGAGCGAAACCGGCACCCGTTCGGCGATCCACTCTTCCCGGGTGCTCATGCCGGCGCCTCCGGCCCCGCGGGGCCGCGCCCCTTCTTCAGGCACGCCAGGCAGGGATCGTGTCCGGGCCCTTGCGGCGTCGCGAGGTGGACGATTCCAGCTTGCCGGGGGACCGATAACTGCTCCGTCGGCACGTCGATGTAGAGCAGGCCATTCTGCACGGCCAGCGAATACCGCGGCAGCGACTGACCGGCGTCGCCCGGCGGTCCGCCGGTGCCCTTGCCGGACGGATCGAAGGTGCCGCCATGGCACGGGCAATAGTAGCGATTGTTCTGCGCTTCCCAGCCTACCTGGCAACCGAGATGCGGGCAGGTGCTGGAGAGCGCCACGAAATCGCCGGCGCGGCCGGTGCTCTCGCGCCGCGTGATGTTCACCGTGCGGCCGTCGGGGGTGCGAAACAACAGGGTGCCGCCGACGGCGATGTCGTCGATGCCGGCGACGAACAGCTGCGTCATCTGCCCGGTGCGGGCGGGCAGCATGAAGCGGGCGCCGATCCACGCAAACAGACCGTAGCCGCCGACCAGGCCCGCGACCATCGTCACGGTGGAGGCAAACGTCCGGCGACCCGGCAGTTCGGGCGGGTCGACGTGAACGTGGTGAGACGCTGGTTGGTCAGCCATGGCGTGCCCTAGAAGGGAGAGAACCCCAGTGACGGAAAGCGCGCCATCGTGTGGAGATGGTAGAGGGGCGGCCCGTAGACGATGAGGATCAACACCGCCGCCACGGCCGTCCACAGGCCCAGGCGATCCCAGATCGACGGCCCGGGTTCGGGCGGCGACATCGGCTCGGCGTACTCGATGGGCGCCATCTCCCCGCGTGGCGACACCAGCATGGTCATCAGGATCGTGCCGACGTAACACATCGCCGACACGAACAGGATCACGCCGCCGATCGCCGAGAGGTTCGTGAACGGAATCCAGGACTGCGCGGCGGCGACATCCTGGTACTCGCCGGTATAGACGCGCCGCGGCATCCCCATCAACCCGACGATGTGGTTGGGAATGCTGAAGAACTGCATGCCGACGAACCACAGGTAGGGCTGCACCATCGCGACCCGCGGCCAGACGATGGCACGCCCGGTGAGGCGCGGCAGCACCCAGTAGGTGAAGCCCATGAACGTCAGCGCCACCGCGGTGCCGACAGTGAGGTGAAAGTGCCCCTGGATCCACGCGGTGTTGTGGACCATCGCGTTCATCGCGTAGGCGGCGTTGATGGCGCCGCCGAAGCCGCCCAGGGCGAACGTCACCATCGACAGGGCCACGCTCGCGAAGAACGGGTCGCGCCACGGCAACCGCGGGATCCAGCCGAACAGCCCGGTGCCGCCGCGCGCCCGGCCGGCGTTTTCGAGCGAGGCGATTACCGTGAAGGCGGTAATGAGGCTCGGGAACATGATCGCGTAGGTCGTGAAGGTGTGGACCAGCTTCCAGCCGCTGGCGATGCCGGGGTCGGTGAACTGGTGATGCAACCCGACCGGCGTCGAGAACAGGATGAACTGCACGAAGACCACGCGCGTGAGGGCGTCGCTGAACAGTTTGCCCCCCGCCACGCGCGGAATCACCGTGTACCACAGCACGTAGGCGGGCAGCAGCCAGAAGTAAGTCAAGGGATGCCCGAACCACCAGAAGTAGGTCCGCGCGATGATCGGATCGATCCGCGGGACCAGCCCGAACGACCATGGCAGGATCAGGACCAGGACTTCGACCGCCAAGCCGGTGGTGGCCAGGATCCAGATGATGACCGTGGTCATCATGCCGTGCATGGGCAGCGGCACGGGGGCGCCGGGGTTCGCCTTCCGCCAGGCGCGGAAGCTCCCGATCATCACGCCGCACCAGACCCATGACCCCACCACCAGCAGCGTGGCGCCGACGTAGAACGCGGGATGCGCAAGCAGCGGTGGATAGAAGGTGTAGAGCACGGTGCTCGTGCCCGACAGGATGGCCAGCGTCGTGATCACCGTGCCGACCAGCGCCGCCCAGAAGCCCGCCCAGGCCCAGGCCATGCCCACCACGCGCCCAAGTGTCGTCTCGGCCACCAGGTAGCCGATCGCCATGATGAAGAACGTCGTGAAGACCAGCGCCTCCAGCACGCCGTGGGCCGTGACCGACAGGTAATACATGCGGGCGGACCCAAACGGCACCTGTACGCCCGTCCGCGACACCGCCTGCATCACCGCCATCATCGCGCCCAGGGCGAAAGCGGTGATCGCCACCCAGAGGTTCGACAGCACCAGCCGCGTGGCGGGCGTCATGGCGCGCCCTCCACGATGACCTTGCCCTGCATCAAGTGGTGGGCGAGGCCGCAATACTCATTGCAGACCACGAGATACTCGCCGGGCCGCGCAAACGTGGTCGTCACTTCGCTGACGTAGCCGGGCGCGACGGTCAGGTTGACGTTGGTGCCGACAATCATGAACCCGTGCAGGACGTCGGGACTGGTGATGCGGAAGGTCACGGGCGTGCCGGCCGGCACGCGGATCACTTCGGGACGGAACACATAGAACTCCGCGCGCATCACGACCGTGACCCCGCCGTCGGGACCGACCGTCACGCCGGGGGTCGCGAACTCGCCGGCCGCGCTGAGCGTGTCGGGATTCACGGTTTCAACGTGACTGGGGGGATGCGCCGAGCCCGACACGGCGGTCAGGACGATAGCGCCGAGGAACAGCGCCAGCATGCCGGAGGCGGCCCACATCCAGTAGCGCTCGTATCGGTCAACGTGCATCGGCCACGGCCTTCAATGCGTGCCTCGCGGCACGAACAACCCGAAAAACATGAGGAGCCAGCCCAGCACTACCAGCGCCCCGAACACGGCCACGATGACCACCGTGCCCCGCGGGCCCGCATCACCTGAAGGTTCGTCGCCAGTACTCATCTGCAGCCCACGTTGTGACACACGTCCATCCACGATTCAATAGGTGATTTGTAATGCCCTCCATTGGATCGAGTACGCAATTCCTGCTCTCTTGCGCCCTGCTCTGGACGATGGCATCGTCGTCGTCATGGGAGGACGAGTCATGAGCGAACGACCCTCTGTGTTTGGGCAGTTGCCGGGTGACGGCGACATCCTGACCACCAGCGAATACCTGCAGACGGCGGAGACGCTCCGCGTGCAGGAGTTGATCTACGGCACGGTGCACCTGGCGGAATCGCCGTCGCCGCGCCACCAGGATCTGTTGCTGGAAATCGCGGTGCTGCTGCGCGTCTTCGTCGGCCAGCACCGGCTCGGCTCGATCTGGATCGCGCCGCTGGACGTCATCCTCGATCCCAGCCGCGCGCTGGTTGCCCAGCCCGACCTGTTCTTCATCTCGAACAAGCGGCGCGAGATCATCACCGACCGGATCTGGGGCGCGCCCGACCTGGTGCTGGAGGTGATGTCGCCGAATCCTCGGATCGGCGACCTGCAGCAACGCGTGGAGTGGTTCTGCGAGTACGGCGTACGCGAATGCTGGCTCGTGCACCAGCTCACGCGCGAGATCGAGGTGCTGCAACTGGCCAACGGCGGGGTCCGGTCGCGGCAGACTTATCGGGGCGTCGAGCGAATTGAATCCACGGTGCTGCCCTTCTTCGGCATTTCCCCGGAGGTGCTCACCGGCTGGTGAACCGGCTATGATGGAGAGGCGTGCCCAAGAAGCTTTATAACAACATTCTCGAGACCATCGGCGACACGCCGATGGTCCGCCTCAACCGCATTCCGAAAGGGATTGTCGCCGCCGATGTCTACGCCAAGATCGAGACGGTGAACCCCGGCAACTCGATCAAGGACCGCATGGCGGTCAAGATGATCGAAGACGCCGAGAAGGCGGGCAAGCTGAAGCCCGGCGGCACCATCATCGAAGGCACCTCCGGCAACACCGGCATGGGCCTGGCCATTGCCGCGGTCATCAAGGGCTACAAGTGCGTGTTCACCACCACCGACAAGCAGTCGAAGGAAAAGGTGGATGCGCTGCGGGCGTTCGGCGCCGAGGTGATTGTCTGCCCCACCGACGTCGATCCGGAAGACCCGCGGTCGTACTACTCGGTGTCGTCGCGGCTCGAGCGCGACACGCCCAACTCGTGGAAGGCCAACCAGTACGACAACCCGTCGAACGCGCAGGCCCACTACGAGCAGACCGGCCCCGAGATCTGGGATCAGACCGGCGGCGAGATCGATCACCTGGTGGTCGGCGTCGGCACCGGCGGCACCATTTGCGGCACCGCCAGGTTCCTGAAAGAGCAGAAGCCGTCGGTGAAGGCCTGGGGCATCGACACCTACGGGTCGGTGTTCAAGAAGTACAAGGAGACCGGCGTCTTCGACAAGAACGAGATCTACCCGTACATCACCGAAGGCATCGGCGAAGACTTCCTGCCCAAGAACGTGGACTTCAGCCTGATCGATCACTTCGAGAAGGTGACCGACCGCGACGCCGCGATCATGACCGGCCGCATCGCGCGCGAGGAAGGGATCTTCGCCGGCAACTCGGCGGGATCGGCGATGGCCGGCCTGCTGCAGCTGGCCGATCGGTTCAAGCCGGGCGAAACCGTGGTCGTGATCTTCCACGACCACGGCACGCGCTATCTCGGGAAGATGTACAACCCCGACTGGATGCGCGAAAAGGGCTTCATCGACCGCAAGGGCCTGACCGCGCGCGACCTCGTCGCCAACCGGCAGAAGGCGCCGCTGACGACCGTCGATCGCAACGACACCGTCGAGAAGGCCGCGCACATCCTGACCGAGCACGCCTACTCGCAGTTGCCCGTCACCGCGGACGGGCGCCTCGTCGGGTCGGTGAACGAGGGCTACCTGTATTCGGCGATCGTCAAGAACCCGGACGTCCTGCACGGCCGGGTGGAGACGATCATGCAGCCGGCCATTCCCTTCGCCGACATCTCGACGAGCGTGGACGCGCTGGCGGCAATGCTCACGCCGGAGAGCCCAGCGGTGCTGGTGAGGGACTTCAAGCTCGACGCGACCTACATCATCACGCGCTGGGACATCATCAAGGCGTTGGCGTAGGACCTATTCCAGCTTGCGGCCACGGGTTTCGGGGCCCAGCCAGAGCAGCACGACCACCACGACGCCGGCCGACAGGATGCAGGTGAGCATCGCCGTCCTGAGGTCGGTGCCGCCGTCCTGCAGCGCGCCGATCAAATACGGCGCGAAGGAACCAATGCCCACCCCGACGTGATACGTGAACCCGGTGCCGACGCCCCTGGCCTCGGTCGGGAACCGCTCCGACAGGTAGCCCGGCACGATGCCCCACGCCCCCGAGGCGAAGAAGCCGATCAACCAGGCGCCAAGCAGCAGCGCCCACGCGCTCGACGCAAACAGGAACATCGGCGCGGCCAGCAGGCCCAGCACGACGCCGAGCGTGGCGGCGCCGCGGCGGCCTCCCCACTTCTCTGACAGCGCGCCCAGCGCCACGGATCCAATCAACCCGCCCGCATTCAGCAGCAGCAGGAACGCCAGCGGCTGCTGCTTCAACACGCCGAGCAACGTCGGATACCAGAACGTGGTGGACTGGTACATCGACACGAAGCCGCCCATCAGCAGCGAGGTGTGAATGGTCGCCCACCGCACGTCCTTGTCGAACAGGCGCGCGAGCGAACTGCGGGTGGCCTGCCCCTGCTCCTTCATCTGGCGACGGCGCTCGACCCACACCGGGCTCTCCGGCACCCGCCACATCAGGCCGAACACGGCGATGGAGGGGATCACGCCGGCCCACAGCATGATGCGCCACGCCCACTCGGGCCGGTCGCTGATCATCGGATAGCCGAGCTGATACACCAGCGACGACAGCAGGAAGCCGAACGAGTAACCGCCCTGCAGGATCCCCGAGGCGATGCCGCGATGCCTCGCCGGCCACTGCTCGAGCGCCAGCGGCATGCCCGCCGCCCACATGCCGCCCATGCCGATGCCAAACAGCCCGCGGAACGCGAACAGCATCACGTAGCTGGTTGACAGGCCGCTGAGGAATGCAAACGCCGTGTACCACCCGATCGAGAAGAGGATGGGCCCCTTGCGTCCGTAGCGATCCGCCAGCGTGCCGGCGCCAATGCCGCCGAACACCCGAAACAGCAAGGTCACGGTGCCGAGCAGGCCGGCCAGGGCGCGGTTGACCTCGAAGCTCCGCTGGATGTCGATCAGGACGAAGGTCAGGATGGTGAAATCGAAGGCGTCGAGCGTCCACGCCGCGAAGGTGGTGAGAAACGTCTTCCACTGCTGGCGGCTGACCTCGCGATACCACGGCTGCGACATGGCCAATAGCATACGAGTAGAATGCGCGGATGATTCGCTTGATTACGTCTCTGTTTGTCGCCGTGTTCCTGCTTGACGCCGCCCCGTCGATCGCGCTCGCGCAAGCGGCCGACGGTCCGGTCTACGTGGCGTACTTCTGGCGCGCGAAGCCCGGACAGGCCGACGCCTACAACGACTACATCAAGGGCACGGCCGAGAAGATCGACGAGGACGCGCGCAAGGCCGGCGTGTTCGAAGAGGTGGTGACCGTGACGCCGTCGCAGATGGGCACCTCGGTCACCATTGCCGACTGGACGCACCTGCGCATTTTCAAGCTGAAGAACCGGGCCGCCGCCGAGGCGCTCGGCAAGGGCCTCGACGAGGCGACCCTGCGCGTCGTCCCCGATGACGCCCAGCGCAAGCGCAACAGCGAGCGCTCGGCGTCCCTGCGCGACTTCGTTCGCCAGGAAGTCTGGACGGCGCTGCGATGAAGCGCCTGCTCACGGTCGTCCTCGCAATGTCGGCGACGCTGCTGTCGGCGCAGGCGCCGCGCACGCATCGCCTCGAGGCGACACCCGCGACCGTGGCCTACGGCCACTACTGGTCCGAGACCAAACCGGTCCTGACCATCGCCTCGGGCGACATCATCGACGTGGACACGCTGCTGACCTCGGTGCCGGACCGGCTCGAGAAGGCGGGCGTCCCCGCCGCCGGCGTGCAGGCCTCGCTGCGCGCGATTGTCGAGAACGTCAAGGACCGCGGCCCGGGCGGCCACATCCTCACCGGCCCGGTCTTCGTGACCGGCGCCGGGCCGGGTGACGCGCTCGAGGTCAAGGTGCTGTCGATCGACCTGCCGATCGCCTACGGCTACAACGGCTGCGCCGGCTTCATCCGCGACAACTGCGCGCCGGGGCGCGGGCCGACGATCATCCAGATGGATCGCAAGAACATGACGGCGACGTTCCTGCCGGGCATCGTGATTCCGCTGAGGCCCTTCTTCGGCAGCATGGGCGTGGCGCCGCCGCCCGCGCAGGGCCGCGTCAGCAGCAACCCTCCGGGGATCCACGCCGGCAACCTCGACAACAAGGAACTGGTCGCCGGCACCACGCTGTGGATTCCCGTGCACGTGCCCGGCGCGCTCTTCGAGATCGGCGACGGCCACGCCGCCCAGGGCGACGGCGAAGTGGATCAGACGGCCATCGAAACCTCGCTACGCGGCAAAGTGCAGCTGACCGTCCGCAAGGGGATGACGCTGGCCTGGCCGCGGGCGGAGACCAGCACCCACTTCATCAGCATGGGCACCGACGTGGACCTGACCGCCGCCACGCGCATCGCCATCCAGGAGATGGTGGACTTTCTCGCCGCCACGAAGAAGATGGACAAGCATCAGGCCTACCAACTGACGAGCCTGGCCGGCGACGTCGCCATCACCCAACTGGTCGATGGAACGATGGGCGTCCACGTCAAGATGCCGAAGAGCATTTTCAAGTAAGGTTCAGCACATGCGATCTCCATTCATGCCCTTTGTGCTCGCCGCAATCGTCTCGCTGTTGATCGGCGTGGGCGTGGCGATGGAGCCTTACTTCGCCGGCGATGTGCGCGTCGCGCGCGCGCTGCAATCGGCGACGCCGGAGCCGGGGTGGTGGGCCACGCCCATCAGCCGCCTGGCGCCGGCGCCGGCGAAGTACTACGTCATGGCAATCGCCGCGATCCTGGCCTTTGCGCTCGCCGGGGTGCGGGGCCTGCTGCTGGCCGTGGCCTTCATCGCGCTCGAGCAGTACGGGGCCGAGTCAACCAAGGCCTGGTTCGGACGGCCGCGTCCCTCCCGCGACCTGATTGCCGTGGTCGGCACGCCGAGCGGATTCACCTTCCCTTCCACGACCATCACCTTCTTCTCGGTGACCTTCGGCCTGGTGGCGGTGATCGCCGCGCGCGTGCGCAGGAAGACGCCGCTCGCCATCGGCGCGCTCGCCGCCGGATCGGTAATGCTGCTCCTGGGCTGCCTGGCGCGGGTCGCGCTCGGCGTGCACTGGCCCAGCGACGTGGCGCTCACCGCCATTGTCTGCCTGTCCTGGATCTGGGCGGCCTCCCGCCTCGTTCTCAAGCGGGCCTGAGGCCGTGATAGCCGCCCGGGCGCTGATCGCGGCGCTCTGCCTGATGTTCGCGCGCGAGGCGCAGGCGCACGCGGCGCCGTTCAGCTACCTCGACCTCCACCTGGATGCCAGCGGCGTCACCGGCACGCTGGTCGTGCACGATCTGGACGCCGCGCACGATCTCGAGGTGGCGTCGGCCGACTCGCTGCTCGAACTCGGCGTCGCGAGCCGCTATCGGGACGCGCTGGTGGCGCTGCTCGGCCCACGCCTGAACCTGGAGTTCGATGGCCGGCCCGTCACCATCAGGTGGGGCGGCCTCGATGTCGTGCCGGATCGGCAGAGCCTGCGGCTGGCCTTCACGGTGAGCGGCGGCCGGCCGGCGCGCGTCACCATTCGCGCCTATGTGTTCCCGTACGACCCGATTCACCAGACCTTCGTCAACGTCTACGAAGACACCGCGCTCACCCACCAGGCCATCCTCGATGCCACGCGGCAATCGGCGGACTACTACTCGGGCACGGCGCAGGGCCGCCTCGCAGTAATCAGGACGTTCGTGCTGTCGGGCATCCAGCACATCCTGATTGGCCCGGACCACATCCTCTTCCTCGTCGGCCTGCTGTTGCTCGGCGGCACGTTCAAGCGGCTGGCCTTGATCGTCACGGCCTTCACGATTGGCCACAGCATCACGCTGTCGCTGGCGGCGCTCAACCTGGTGTCGCCGCCATCCCAGTTCGTGGAGCCGCTGATCGCGTTGACGATTGTCGTGGTGGGCGCCGACAACCTGCTGGTGCTGCGCCCATTCGACTCGGCGTCCTCTTCAGGACGCCTTGCTCAGGGCAAGCGGCTGGGGCCACAGGAGGCCACCGACATTCGCGCCTGGCTGGCGGCCGGGTTCGGCCTGATTCACGGTTTCGGGTTCGCCTACGTGTTGAAGGAGTTCGGCCTGCCGCAAGCGGCCCTCGGCTGGTCGCTGTTTGCGTTCAACCTCGGCGTCGAGGCCGGCCAGCTGCTGATCGTCGGCGTCGTGGCGACGGTGCTGCTCCTGGTGCGCCGGCACAGCGCCGCGGCCGCGCGCCGGGTGGCCATGGCCGGATCGATCGGGGTTATTCTTGCCGGGCTGTATTGGTTCGTGGAACGGGTATTCCTGACGGGAGGCGCGTGATGAGACGAGGAATACGGCGAGTTCAATCGCGCACGGCGCGAAGGACAACGTGCCTAAGATCTACGCTGAGCTCGGCAAATAACGGTCGCGAGCCAGGAACCGGCCCGCAGTTGGGCGATGCCCCGGCTCGATCGCAGCTTGGCGGCGGTCTCCGCGATGCCGGCGCGATCGGCGATCTCCTTGAAGCTCAGGCCGAGGAGGTGGTGCTGGCTCAACGCGTCCCGCTTCGGCGCGGGCACCGTGGCCAGGGCGGCATGGTATCAGCGGGCGCCGTTCACGAACGGCGTCAGCACCGCGGTGATGAACTGGTGGGTCGGCGCCGGCACGCCCGCTTCCTTGCCAAGGCGCACCACCGCGCCGCTCAGCCAGGGCAGTTCGAGCCGGCGGCCGCGCTCGAGGTCCTCGAGCAGCGACGACTTCGAGTTGGCCGGGAAGTTCCGAATCAGGGCGAGGGTGTCATCGACCAGCGTCGGCGGGAACACGATGCCGCGGGCGCGGCCGACGGCGATGGTCTCTTCGATCGCCGCCATCATCATCGCGAACAGGTTCGGGTCTTCGCGAATCACGCCCATCGGCGACCGGGTGACCGCGGTCATGCCGCTCCACGTCGACAGGCGCACGAACTTGATCCACAGGTCGGTCTCGACGCTCGTGCTCGCCGTGGCCTGGAAGCCGGCGCGGATGCAGGCCTCTTCAAACGCCACCAGCCGCGGCGACCGCGATCCATCCGGCTCGCCGAACACCAGCTGCTGGGCGGCGGTGTGCCGCAGGTGGCCGGGCCGGTCGAGCACGATGACGATGTAGGCGACGCCGCCGGCGACGTGATCCGCGCCGACATGTTTCGCCACCATGTCAACGGCCTCAACGCCGTTCTGGAGCGTGATCACCACGGTGCCGGGACCGATCATCGGCTTGAGGGTCGCCGCCGCCGCGTCGACGTCGTACAACTTCACCGTGAACAACACCACGTCCACCGGTCCGACGTCTTCCGGCCGATCGGTCGCCTGCACCTTGGGCAGGTGCAGCGCCCCGTTGGGACTCTCGATGTGAAGGCCGCCCTCCCGCAGCGCGGCCAGGTGCGCGCCCCTCGCGAGAAAGGTCACGTTTTCACCGGCGGCGGCGAGCCGGCCGCCGAAATAGCCGCCGACGCCGCCCGAACCAAAGATCGCGATCTTCACAGTTTCACTGCATCCAGACTGACGACGGGTTCGTCGCCGATAACGGCCGCGTTGTGCACGGTGCCGCGCGGGATCTCAATCCAGTCGCCCGCGGTCAGCACCTTCATGTGCCCGCGCACGACCAGCCGGAAACGGCCAGAGACGACGGCGTCGATCTTGTCGACGCCGTGGCGGTGGTCGGGAAACACGGTGCCTGGTTCGTACACGTACTTCGCGACGGCGTAGCCCAGCGACTCGAGCTTGGCTCGAAGCGCGGCTTCGGTAGCCGGCCCGTCAGACGTGTTCCAGCGTTGAACGGCCACCCTACGCGCCGGCGGGTGGCGCCGGCATGCCGGGCACGGTCCCGCCCGACAGTTCCTGGTCGATCATCAGCAGCCCGACGCCGGTGTTGCCGGCCAACCGGATGCGGCCGAGCACGGCCCGCGCCGCGGCTTCTTCTTCCATCTGCTCGGTCACGAACCACTGCAGCATCACCACGCCCGGCCGGTCCTTGGCCTTCTCGGCGATCGCGTAGAGCTCGTTGATCGACGCGGTGACCTCCTGCTCGTTCTTCAGGACGTGCTCGCACAGCGCTTCCGCCGACTTCCACTTCATGGGTGGTGCGGCGATCGCCGGCAGCACGACGCTCTGGTCGCGCTCCACGAGGTGATCGATGATCTTCTGCGCATGCATCAGCTCGTCGGACGACTGCTTGCGCATCCACGTCGCAAAGCCCGGCAGGTCGTGTTCCGACAGCCAGATCGACATCGCCAGGTATTCGTGCGACGCGCGGAACTCGAGCTTGAGATGCTCGTTGAGGCCCTTCAACAGATCTTTCGTCATGGTCGCTGGCTTCTCTCGCCTTATGGCGTGATCGTGAACTTCTGGGGAGCCGAGGCCACCAGCACCTGGCCGGCCTTGCGGGCGCTGACCTGCCACGTGTGCGCTTCCGGCTCCAGCGCCACGGTGGTCGGCAGCTTGGCTTCGGTGGCCGTAAGCACCGGGCTCTCCCAGACCACGCGGCCGTCGGAGTTCGCCTGGATCTTCACGACGTAGCCGTCGGCGCCGTCAACCGCCGACCACCGGAAGATGTCGATGTGGCCGCCGCTGGCGCCTTCGATTGGCTCCAGCAGCGACAGGGTCGCCGCCGGCTTCGGCGCTTCGGCCGGCGCCGCGGCCGGAGCGGGCGCCGCAACTGGTGCGGGTGCGCTGGCGGGCGCGCCGCCTCCGCAGGCCACGGTGAGGGTGATCAGGGCAACGGGGACAACGCTCGCAACGATACGTTTCATGATGATCTACGCCGCGCGAGCTCGAAGCCCACGCCTCCAAGAATGACAAACAGTCCGGTTCCGGTCATCGCCAGCGGGAGTTGACCGTTGCCTCCGAAATACACCCCCGCGATCATCGACGCGGCGGCTGCCGACATTACCGCGATCACCGCGGCAGCTGATGGTTTGTTGGCCATGTACTTGATTCTATCCAATCGGCCGCACTAGCCGCCAATGCGGTCCGCGAGCAGGCCCACGGCCAGCGCGTAGGCATGGGCGCAGTTGTAGCCAAGGAGCACGTCGTAGTTCGAATAGACCAGGTAGCTCTTCTTCCCGGCGCGCAGCAGCGATGCCGACCGATCCACCTTGGGGAGGGCGGCGCCGGTCACCGTCCTGACCCCCAGTTGCTGCCAGCGGTTCAGGGGCACCGGCACGGTGAGCTCGCGGGACGCGCGGCAGCCGCTTTGCCGCAACCCGACCGTGTCGATCAGGCGATCCGCACCGCCGGCGGGCAGCTTCACCTCGCGGCCCCACGCCTGCCGCTCGGTCCAGCCGTAGGCCTTCATGTAGCTGGCAATCGAGGCGAACACGTCTGGCAGCGCCTTCCAGATATCGCGGCGGCCGTCGCCGTCGAAGTCTTGCGCGTGGGCCAGGTAGCTCGAGGGCATGAACTGGGTCTGGCCCATCGCGCCCGCCCACGAGCCCTTCATTTCGGCGAGGCTGATGTGGCCCTGGTCGATGATCTGGAGCGCGTCCATCAGCTCGGACGTGAAGAAGGCGCCGCGACGCCCATCCCATGCCAGAGTGGCCAGCGCCTGCACGGTGGGCCGGGTGCCGGTGAACCGGCCGAAATTCGACTCCATGCCCCACACGGCGATGAGCAGCGAAGTGGGCGGGCCGTACTTCCTGCTGACTTGCGCGAGCAGCTTGCGGTGGGCCGTGGCCTGCTCGCGGGCGGTGCGCACGAAGCGGCGCGTGAGCCGGCGCTCGATGTATTGATCAACGGTCAGGACGGTTTCGGCCTGGGTGCGGTCGCGCTCGACCACCACTTCGAGCGGCTCGAGGCCGGTCAGGGCGGCCTCCACGGTCGCGGCGCTCACGCCTTTCGCGAGCGCCTGCTCTTTCAGTTGCGCGACAAACGCCGGAAACTCCGGCCGTCCTTCCGGGGGCGACGGCACGGCGGCCTGCAGTGCGAGGGCGAAGGCCAGCAACAGCTTCAGGGTCGTCACCCTCTCACTTTACTTGCGGCGGCACATCTCAAAAGAGAAAAGGGCGGCACTAAAGTGCCGCCCTCCTGGCGAGCGCTGTGGTTAGAGCGCGTTACCGGCGGCACCATCGACGGTGATGGCCTGGCCGGTGATGTAGCTGCCGGCCTGCGAGGCGAGGAACACGACCAGGTTCGCCAGCTCCTCGGGGCGGCCGAGGCGGCCGAGGGGAATGCCGGCCACCGAGGCCTTGCGAACGTCGTCCAGCGGCTTGCCGCTCTTCTGCGCGTTGGCCTGATCCAGCTCGGCGATGCGCTCGGTGTCGATGCGCCCGGGCGCAATCACGTTGACGAGAATGCCCTGCGGCGCCAACTCGCGCGACAGGGTCTTGGCAATGCCCCAGACACCGGCCCGCAACGCGTTGGAGAGCGCCAGGTTCGGGATCGGCTGCTTGATGGACGAGGAGGCAATGGTCAGCACGCGGCCGTAGCCGGCCTTCTTCATTTCCGGCGCCGCCGCCTGCACGATGCGCGTGAAGCTGAGCAGGTTCTGCTCGAACGCCTTCTGCCACTGCTCTTCGGTCATGGCCAGCGTCTCGCCGGCCGGCGGGCCGCCGGCGTTGTGGACGACGATCTCCAGGCCGCCGTACTCGGCGACGGCGGTATCAACCAGCCGCCTGGCTTCGCTGGCGCTGCTGACGTCGGCCACCAGCGCCTTCACCCTGGCGCCGGTCTCGCGGCGGATGGTGTCGGCGGCGGCCTCAATGCGCGCCTGGTCGCGGCTGCACACCACGAGGTCGCAGCCCTCGCGCGCCAGTCCCAGTGCCGAGGCGTAGCCGAGGCCGCGGCTGGCGGCCATCACGATCGCGCGCTTACCCTTCAGTCCGAAGTCCATGTGTGTCCTTGAGTCAAAAGTCCAAAATTACGACGGCTTGCCGGTCAGCAGGTCCAGGCGCGCCAGGATGTCGTCGAGGTCCTTCAGCGTGTCGGCGTCGACCGGGGTAAACGGCGCGCGCACGCGCGAGTGCGTGATCACGCCGCGCAACTGGTAGATGTGCTTGCGCAGCGCGAGATTGATGCGCGGCTGGTTCTCGAAGCGGATGATCGGCAGGAAGTGGTAGAACACCTCGGTGGCGCCATCGACATCACCGGCGGTGAACCGCCTGTGGATGTCCACCAGGATCTCCGGGAACGCAAAGCCGGTCATGGTGCCGATGGCCCCGTGCCGGAGCTCTTCGAGGAACATCATGCCGCCGAGGCCGCCGAAGATCTTCACGTCCTTCGAGGCGGCACGGATCTGCGTGATCTTCATCGGCGCCGGCTCGTCTTCGAGCTTGAGGAACGCCAGGCGGGGCGAGGCGCCCAGCCTGGCGATCAG
This sequence comes from Vicinamibacterales bacterium, assembly GCA_041659285.1. Taxonomy (NCBI): domain Bacteria; kingdom Pseudomonadati; phylum Acidobacteriota; class Vicinamibacteria; order Vicinamibacterales; species Vicinamibacterales bacterium. The sequence continues at coordinate 234,045 of JBAZYO010000007.1, forward strand.
CTCAACGCTCATGGTGATGCCGCCCACCGACGGCGGGAAGTCCTGGACGACCACGGGGATGTCCACGGCGTCAGCCACGGCAAGGTAGTGGCGCTCGAGCGCGGCGTCGTTGGTGCGGGCCAGCTTCGGCGGCGCCACCATCACCGCCTTGGCGCCCAGTTCCTGCGCGCGGCGGCTGTAGGCGATGCAGCCGTCGGTGCCGGCGTGGGTCGTGCCGACGCAGATCGGGAAGCCGGCGCCGGCCGTCTCGATCACGATCGCGGTGACGCGGTCGCGTTCGGCCTCGGTGAGCTTGTCGGCCTCGCCGAGCACGCCGAGGATGGTCATGCCGTTGACGCCGGTGCCGCGCGTGAACTCGGTCAGCCGGCGCAGGCTCGGCTCGTCAAGCGAGCCATCAGGCTGAAACGGCGTGGGCGTGATGTTGTAAATGCCAGTCAGGTAGTCGAACATTCGCCTCGTACTCTACTTCGCGTCGGGGAAACGGGTGACGCGGTTGACGACGGGCGGCTGCGTCCGCAGGTAGGCGTAAATGGCCGCCAGGTCCTCGCGCGTCATCCCGGCGTAGGCGGTGAGCGGCATCACCGTGTTCTGGCGCCGTTCCGTCTCACTCAGCACCGCGTCCGACGGCGTTTCAAACGCCTTGAACTTGTCGATGAACTGCTGCTCGGTCCACGAGCCGATGCCGGTGTCGGCGTCGGGGGTGATGTTGGCCGCCCGCACGCGGTAGCCGGTCTCCAGGAATTCCATGCCGCCGGCGAAGTCCCTGCCCGGCAAGGGCTGCCCGCGATCGTCGATCGGCGTGTGGCAGTCAGCGCACAGCGCCGAGCGTGTCATGTAACGGCCGTACGCCACCTTGTCATCCGGCGAGGGCCGCGGTTGCGGAGCCCCGGGCGAGGGAATGGTCCGGACGATCAGGTTCATCGGGAAGTTCAAACTGCGCGCGGGCACCTGGTTCTCGAGCGCACGCCACGAGCGGATGTAGGCCAACACCGCGTGCATGTCGTCGGCGGCCATCGCCCCGAAGTGCGGGTACGGCATCAGCGGAAAGAGCGCCGTCCCGTCCTTCGAGACGCCGGCCGTCACGGCCCGCTGCAATTCCCCGTCAGTCCACGTTCCGATCGCCGCCGGGGTGATGTTCTTGCCGTACACGGTCCCGGCGCCGCCCAGCGGGAACTCCTGGCCACCGACGCCGATGCGGTCCGGCTTGACCGGGCCCGAGAACTTCGTCCAGTCACGCTCGCTGTGACAGGAGGTACACCCCGTGACATGGTCGCTCAAGTACTTGCCGCGCGCCAGCCGTTCCGGAGTCGGCTCCAGCGTCACCACCGCGGGTGGCGGCACCTTCGGGAACGCGAACATCAGGTAGCCGATCCCCGCCGCCGCCAGCACCACAACCAGAACGACGAGTCCGCCAACGATCTTGAAAATCAGTTTCATCATGATTTAGCGCTGCCCCGCGGTCGTGGCCGGTCGGCGCCTGGCGCGCTCGACCATGGCCGCGACGTCGGCCGCCAGCTTCTTCGCGTCGTAGACGATGCCGTCCTTGATGGTGTACTTGATGCCGCCGACGCGCTCGACCTTCCCGGTCTGGTCGTTCAGCTTCACCGCGCCCGTGGCGTAGAGGACCTTGAAGTTCTCGAGCGGGTTCTGATCCACCAGCACCATGTCGGCCAGCAGGCCCGGCCGGATGATGCCGAAGTCAATCGGCTTCCCCTTCGGTTCCGACAACGTCAGCGCGCCGTTCAGCGTCGCCGACCGGATTACCTCCAGCGGGTGAAACCCGGCCTCCTGCAGCATCTCGAACTCCAGGATGTAGCCGAAGCCGTAGGTCTGATAGATAAAGCCCGAATCCGATCCGGTCGTGACGCGGCCGCCGGCGTTCTTGAAGTCGTTGATGAACGACATCCACACCTGGTAGAAGCGCTTCCACTGGATCTCGTCCTCGGTGGTCCAGTTGAACCAGTAGGCACCGTGCGCGTTGCGGTTGGGCTGATAGAAATCCCACAGCGACGGCATGGTGTACTTCTCCTGCCAGTCGGCGTTGCGCATCCGCATCACGTCGCGGCCGGCCGAGTAGATGGTCATGGTCGGGTCGAGCACGAACTTGCCATCCACCCATTCCTTGATCAGCGCGTTCCACTGTTCGCTGCCGCGCGGGTGAATCTTGTCGTAGAGGCGCGCGACCTGGCCGAAGCGGTGCTGCTCGTCGTTGTAGTTCTGGTTCACCGGGAACGGCTGCACCGTGTAGTCCTTGAGCAGCGCCTCGAACAGGCCGTAGTAGTGGGTCAGCGTGCCAAGGCCGAGGCGCGAGGCATCGCGCGCGTTCATGCGGCTGACGCCCATCTGGTCGAGGTGCGCGGTCGAGCCGAGGTTGAACTTTTTGGCCTCGTCCAGCAGGGCCGCCATGATCTCGGGGTCCTGCGCGCCGAGCTTGAGGCCGTCGACGCCCTTCTTGGCGGCAAAGCGGACCCACTCGCGCGCGGTTTCCGGTGTTTGCGGACGCGTGCGATCCCAGCCTTCGCCGCTGAACGGGCGGTGGTACGAGAAGATGCGCGGCGCCACGATCTGGTTCTTCGCCGACAGCTCGCGCTGGTTGAGGTCCCAGTCCATCGACCCGCACGGCACGCCGCGCACGGTGGTCACGCCGTGCATCATCCACAGCTTGTAGACGTATTCCGGGTCGCGGGCCTGGCCGCCGCCGCAGTGCACGTGGGCGTCCACGAAGCCCGGCATCAGGAACATCCCGGTGCCGTCAATTTCCTTGGTGCCCTTGGCCGGGCGGTTCCGACCTGTGATCGGCACGCCGGGGAACCCGATGCTGGTCACTTCGGTGATGCGGTTGTCCTGCACCACGATGTCCATGGGCCCGCGCGGGGGCGCGCCGGTGCCGTCGATCACCGTGACCCCGCGGATCACCATGCGATCGAACGGACCCTCGCCGTCGCCCGGCTGGCGGGTCGGCGTCGGGCTCATCTGCTGGGCTGACAGCGATGCCGCGGCCACCACAAGGACCGCGCCAGTAAGAATTGAGCGCCACGTTCGCGACATTTCAGGCTCCTCCGGAAAGGCAAATTCTAACAGGAGAAGAGGAGGTCAGGAGAGTTCAATCTCGGCATGCCATGACACAATCGGCGCGCGTGCCCGGCTACATGATTGGGCAGAACAGGAAACGACGACGTGAGATCAGTCGGTGCGCAGCGCCGTCATCGGATCGATCCGCATGGCCCGTCGTGCGGGCACGAAGTTCGCCAGGCCGGCGGCAATGGCCATGGCCGTGAAGGCCAGGCCCCACGCGACCGGATCGAGCGGCTGCACCCCGTAGAGCAGGCCGCGGAGCGCGAACGCCACCACCGCGGCCAGGGCGCCGCCCACGATCAGCCCAATCGCCACAATCGAGAAGCCCTGGCGCATGACCATGCCCATGACCCGCTCCGGCCGGGCGCCAAGCGCCATGCGGACGCCGATCTCGCGGGTGCGCCGCGCCACCGAAAACGCGATCACACCGTAGAGCCCGATCGCCGCCAGCAGCGTGCCGAGGCCACCGAACGCCGTGGCCAGCATGGCGCCGACCCGCGCCGGCATCAGGCTGAGCCCCAGGTTCTGCTCCATGGTGTTCGCCGACGCGAACACCAGGCCCGGCTCCATCGACAGCAGCTCGCGCCGCAGGTCGTTGACCAGCGCCGTCGCGTCGCCATTGGTCCGCGCCAGCAGGAAGTTGTAGCGGCTCGCCCGCTGCGCCTCGGCGAAGTAGACGAACGGCGACGCCTGCTCGAGCACGCCGTGGCGCTTGTGATCGCGGCTGACGCCGACAATGCGGTAGGTGCGCTGGTTGGTCGGGTTCTGAAAGGTGTGCCCCACGGCCGACTCGTTCGGCCAGTACTTCCGCGCCATGGTCTCGTTGACCACGGCCACCTCCGGGCCGCCGGCGATGTCGGACGCCGCGACGTTGCGCCCCTCGATGACCGGCACGCCCAGCGTGGGCAGGTAGCCCGGAGACACCGCCACGTTCTCGATGATCTCGCCGCGCTGGCCTTCGGTGTAGGTGCGGTTGTCGATGCGCATTTCCTGCTGGTTGAAGTTGAACGTGAACGGCAGCGTCGGCGACACCAGCCCGGCCGACGTCACGCCCGGCATGGCGCCGACGCGCGCCAGCGCCTGGCGCCAGAACTCGAGGCCGCGCTCCGGCTCGTAGCGCACCATGTCGGTATCGACCGCAACGGCGGCCAGCCCTTTGGTCTCGAAGCCGACATCGGCGCGTTGTGAAGCGCCCAGGCTGCGCAGCAGCAGGCCGGCCACGACCAGCAGGACGGCGGTGAGCGCCACCTGCGTGACGACCAGCGCGTCGCGCAGCGCCCAGCGGCGGCCACCGACCTTGGTGGACGGGGCATCGCCCCGCAGGTCCGACACCAGGCTGGGCGACGACGCCTTGAGCGCCGGCAACAAGCCGGCCAGCAGGCCCGTGCCGACGGCGATGAGCAGCGAGAACGACAGCACGCGCGCGTCGATGCGGAGGTCGAAGGCGACGTTGACCGGCAGCGGCAACGGCATGGTCTGCATGCCCTGCACGAGCGCCCACGCGAGGCCGGTCGCGGCGACCGCGCCGAGGAGGCCCAGCAGCAAGCCCTCGACCAGCAGTTGCTGGATCAGCCGCGCGCGGCTGGCGCCAATCGCCAGCCGCACGCTGATCTCACGACGTCGCGCCGAGGCCCGGGCGAGCAGCATGCCGGCCACGTTCGCGCAGGCGATCAAGAGGACGAGCCCAACAATGCCCATCAGGCCCGCCGCGCCTGCCGAGAGCACGCCGCCGGCCTGCGGCACGAGCAGCCGCACGTCCTCGGTCGGCACCGCGGCCATCTTGCGGTCCTTGTTGGTCACCGGGTTGGCGGTCTCGAGCTGGGATCCGATCAACGCCACGTTGGCGTGTGCCTGCGCGACCGAAGTGCCGGGCTTCAGACGGCCCTTGATGAACATCCAGCGCATGCCGCGGCGCTCGAGGCGCCTCGTGCCGATCGGTGACGGCACCGAATCGGTGATGCCGGCGGGCTCCACTTCTTCCACGTGCTGCACGGGCAGCCACAGTTCAGGCGTCAGTAGCGGCACCACGCCCGTGAACGACGGCGGCGCCACGCCCGCAATGGTGTACGGCAGGCCGCGCAGCGTGAGGGACTTGCCGGCGATCGCCGGGTCGCCGCCGAACTCGCGCTGCCACATGTGATGGGAAATCACCACCACGCGCGCGGCCGACGGTGCATCGTCGGATGGCACGAGCAGCCGGCCGAGGAACGGCTGCACGCCGAGCAGCATGAAGTGATTGGAGGTGACCACCTGCCCGAGGGTGATGCGCGACCGGTCGCCCAGGCTGAGCGGCGCCATCATCGGGCTGTAGCCCATCATGTCGGTGAAGACCGTGTTCCGCGCCTTCAGGTCCTGGAAGTCGGCATACGACGAGGTCGCATACTCGTCACCGTCGCCGCCGGTGGTGAACACGTCCACCAGCGACCCCGGGTCGGTGACGGGCAAGGGACGAAACAGCAGGGAGTCCACCAGCGAGAACATCGCGGTGTTGACGCCCACGCCCAGGCCGAGCGACAGGATGGCGACCGCTGAGAAGCCGGGGCTCCTGGCCATCCACCGGAGCGCGTATCGAAGGTCCTTGAGGAGGGTTTCCACGTCTCCTTAGACGACGCCGGTGTACTGAAGTTCAGGTTTTGGTGCCAGAAGGCCGGCGCTTCAGTGCCGGCCCTCACGCCTTGCGATACCGCCGTCCCGCGCTGCCCGACATGCGCTTGACGATGCCCTTGGGGACGACGCCCATCAGCCAGAGCAAGAGCCTGTAAATGCGTCCGTTGACGAACACCGGGTCCCCGCGCATCACGGCCTCGTAACCCTCGCGGGCGACGTCGGCTGCGTTCAGCCACGCCATCTTCGGCACGCTGTGCATCTGCTGCCGGGTGCCGGTCACGTCATGGAATTCGCTGTAAGTGAAGCCGGGGCACACGGCCGTGACGTTCACGCCCTTCGACGCGTTCTCGGCGGCCAGCGCTTCCGAGAATCGGATCAGGAACGCCTTCGACGCGCCGTAGAGCGTATGCCCGGCCGGCGCCGGCACCAGGCCGGCCACCGAGGCGATGTTGATGACGCGGCCCCAGCCCCGCTCGATCATCGGCGGCAACAGGCGATACGTGAGGTCGCACACCGCGGTCATCATGATCTGCATGAATCGCTGGTGGTCTGCCCACGGCACGTTCACGTAGCTGCCCGGCACGCCGTAGCCGGCGTTGTTGATCAGGAAGTCGATCCGCAGTCCCTGGGCGCGCACGGCCTCGGCGATGCGCGCCGGGGCGTCCGGCTCCGCCAGGTCGGCGACGACAACGCAGGTGGGGATGCCGTGCCGTTGGGTCAGCTCTCGAGCGAGGTCGTCGAGCCTCTCCCGGCGCCGGGCAGTCAGCACCAGCCCGTAGCCCTTCGCCGCCAGCAACTCGGCGAACGCCTTGCCGATGCCCGCCGACGCGCCGGTCACCAGCGCGGTCTTGCCATCCCCTTCTCGTGCCATGCCCGAGTATAGAGGGGGTCCGGCTAAAGCCGGACGCAACATCGCCGCCGAAGGTTATGATGAGTGACCCCTGCCGGAGGAACCCAATATGCGCCTGACCCGTGTCCTGCTCGCCGTCGTCACTTCCGTCGCGTTGACGGGATGCATCAACAGCACCACCCTCATCAAGCTGAACGCCGACGGCAGTGGCACCGTGGAACAGACCACGCTGATGAACATGGGCGCGCTCAAGGCCATGGTGCCCGGCGCCGACAAGCAAATGGGCGGCGCCGTCGTCAACAGGGCCGACCTCGAACGCACCGCGGCCCGCATGGGCAAGGGCGTGCGGCTGGTATCGGCCGAACCGGCGAAGGGCGCGACCGGCTTCGAGGGCTCCAAGGCCATCTTCGCCTTCGACGACATCAACCAGGTCCAGGTGGCCCAGGGGCCCAGCATGAGCGGCGGCGTCGGCGGCAGCGTCCCGGCGGAGCCAAGCGCCAACGACCCGGTCAAGTTCAAGCTGACGCGATCGGGCGGCACCTCGACCCTGACGATTGCGTTCGTGGACAAGCCGGGCAACGTCAACGTGAACCAGGGCACCGACAGCGACATGCCCGACCTCACCAACCCGATGATGATGAACATGATCAAGAGCATGTTCGCGGGCTTCAAGATCAACATCGACCTCGAAGTGGCCGGCAAGATCGTGAAGACCAACGCCGAATACGTCACCGGGTCGCGCCTCACGCTCCTCGAAATGGACATGGAGGCGCTGCTCGCCGACGAAGCCAAGCTCAAGGCCCTGCAGGGCAAGCTGGGCGCCAACGCGTCGCTGTCGGCGGTGAAGCCCTACTTGAAGGACATCAAGGGCATCAAGATCGACGGTCCAACGATTAGCGTGGAATTCAAGTAGCGTTACTGTCCGGGCCAGCGGCCGGGCGTGTAAGCCACGCCCGCCGCTTCCATCTGCTGCTCGAACTTCTTCAACTCCGCTTCGAGCGCCCGGAGCTTCGTAATCTCGGCGGACAGCTCATCGAACGCAATGCCGTAGTTCAGCTGCTGCGTGCCGGTCGGCCCGCCCGACAGGCCGCGGGCGCCGGCCGCGGCGGAATTCACCCGTTGTTGAATGGATGACGGCGATCCGGATTCAAGGCCGCGCAGGGTCTCGTCACCGCGCAGCTTGCGCAGCACGGCCAGCACGCGCTGATCGAACCGCGCCGCTTCGTCCAGCATCTTCAGGTCGGCCGGCGAGTCCACCAGCGCGCGCCGAATCGCCGTGGTCCGCGTCCGCAGGTTGTTGGCCTGCTCGAGCGCGCCGGTGAACGACCGCTGGAGCTTCGCGACCTTGTCCTGGTAGTCGGTCGCGGCGGCACGGGCCGCGGGGGGGACCGCCGATGCGGGGTCGGCGGCCACCGTCAGCGTCTGCTCCGCGCCAAGCGAGGTCAACGCGCCACCCACGCGCCGCGAGAGCGACACTTTGTAGGTGCCCGGCGGCACAAACGCACCACCGCCGGTTCCGCCCTGAAACACCGGCGGGGCCTCGTCATCGTCGTTGCCACCACCACCACCACCACCGCCGCCACCGAAACCGCCACCGCCACCCGTGGTGGCCGGGACGCCGCGCAGGTTCCAGACGTACCGGTGAATGCCGCGCGTGCCGGGCACGGTGAGCCGGCGGACGACCTTGCCGGACGAGTCGGCGACGGTGAGGAAGGTCTGCGGCGCTTCTTCATCCGCTTCCGCGGTGAGGTCGGCCTGTGACGGATAGGGCGGCGTCTCCTTCTTCTGCTCCGCGGCGCGGGCCGCGTCCTGGCGGCGCTGGCGCAGCGTCTTCGGCGCGTCCTTCAGCCAGTAGGTCATCACGGCGCCTTCGGGCAGGTTCTCGCCCATCCACAACTGCTCGCCTTGCGAGCCACGGGCGCGGCCGCTCTCGGGAACCGCCAGCATCGCCGTCCTGGTCGTGAACAGGTGCGCGTCCTTCTGGAAGACCGCCGCATTGACCTGCCGCAGCGCCGAATAGTCGTCCAGCACGTAGAAGCCGCGGCCGAACGTGGCGAGCACGAGGTCGTTCTCGCGCTCCTGGATCGCCAGGTCGCGCACCGCGATGGTCGGCAGGTTGGTCTTCAGCCGGATCCATTTCTTGCCGCCGTCGGTCGTGACGAACAACCCGAACTCGGTGCCGCAGAACAGGAGGTCCGGGTTGACGTGGTCCTCGGCAAAGGCGAGGGCCGGACCGTTGGCGGGCAGGTCGCCGGCGATGTTGGTCCACGTCGCGCCCTTGTTCGCGCTCTTGTAGACGTAGGGCTTGAAGTCGCCGTTCTTGCTGTTCTCGTAGATCGCGTAGACGACGTTCTCGTCGATCTTCGAGGCGAAGATGCGCTGCACGTAGACGCCGTGCGTCTTGTAGTCGGGCAGGCCGGGCGGGTTCTCGCTCTTGCGCCAGGTGGCGCCGCCGTCGTAACTAAACTGGATCAGGCCGTCGTCGGTGCCGACATAGAGGAGGCCTTCCCGCTTCCGCGACTCGGCCAGCGTCGAGATGTTGCCCCACGTCGCGGTCGATTGATGCTGCGCGATCGCCTCCGGCGGCCACACCCGGCCCATCACCGGCAACAGGTTGCGGTCGGTCTGCCGCGTCACGTCGGGGCTGATCGCCTTCCAGTTGTTGCCGCGATCGTCGCTGCGGAACAACTTGTTGGCGCCGAAGTACAGGCGCGACGGGTTGTGCGGGCTGATGATGAAGGGCGATTCCCAGTTGAAGCGCAGCGGCGGCTCGCCCTTCCCTTCCACCGGCTTGATGTTGACGCGCTCGCTGGTGCGGCGATCGAGACGGACGATGCCGCCGTACTGCGACTCGGCATAGACGATGTTCGGGTCGGTGGGATCGACGCGGGCGACGAAGCCGTCGCCGCCGGTGACGATGAACCAGTCGTTGTTGGTCGGGCCCTGCGGACCGCGCGACCGCGAGGGGCCGCCCAGCGTGCTGTTGTCCTGGGTGCCGCCGTAGATGTTGTAGATGGGTGACGCGTTATCCACGTCGACGTTGTAGAACTGGGTCACCGACAGGTTGGTGAAGTGTCGCCACAGGCGGCCGCGGTCCCACGTCTCATACAACCCGCCGTCGCACCCTTCGAGCAGGTGATCGGTATTGTCGGGATCGATCCACACGTAATGGTTGTCAACGTGCTTGGCGCGCTCGCCCAACCCGCGGAAGGTCCGTCCGCCATCGTCCGACACCTGCGTCTGCACGGTCGGGACGTACAGGCGCTCGGGGTTCTTCGGGTCGGCGTGAATGTTCTTGTAGTACATCGGCTGCGCCGGCACGTCGCCGCGGCGCACCCAACTGTCGCCGGAGTCGAGCGAGGCGAAGATGGCGACCGACCCGGTGGCGGGCTCGACCTTGGCGTAGACGAGGCCTGGCTTCGCCGGCGAGAACGACAGCACGATGCGGCCGAGGTCGCCCCCGGGCAGGCCTTCGCGCACGCGACGCCACGTCTTGCCGCCGTCGGTGGACTTGTGCAGCCCGCTCTCGGGGCCGCCGTGGATCAGCGTCCAGGTGTGCCGGCGGCGTTGGTGGGCCACGGCCAGCAGCACGTCGGGATCGTTCGGATCCATGGCGACGTCGCTGATGCCGGTGTTCTCGCTGATTTCCAGGACCTTCGTCCAGTTCTTGCCGCCGTCGCTGGTCTTGTAGAGGCCGCGGTCGCCGCCCGCGGTCCACAGCGGGCCGTAGGCGGCCGCGAACACCACGTTCGAGTCGCGCGGGTCGATCACGATGCGGCCAATGTGCTCGGAGGCCTTGAGGCCGAGGTTGCGCCACGTGCGCCCGGCATCGTCACTGCGGTAGATGCCGTCGCCGTAGCCGACGCTGCGCTGGTTGTTGGCTTCGCCGCTGCCGACCCAGATGGTGCCGGGGTTCTTCTGGTCGATGACGACCGTGCCGACCGAGTAGGAGCCCTCGTTCTGGAACACCGGCGTCCAGGTGGTACCGGCGTTGGTGGTCTTCCACACGCCGCCGGAGGCCACGCCGACGTACCACGTCTGCTTGTCGCCGGGATGAACGGCGATGGCGCTGACGCGGCCCGACATCAGCGCGGGACCAACCGCGCGCAGGCGGAACCCGGCGAACGTCGCGGCTGAGAACGGATCCTGATCCTGGGCCAACAGGCCGAATGACGTGAACAGGAACACGACGACGAACAGGACTCTCTTCATCAGGGTGCCAATTCCAATCACCTCGAAGGTCGAGGGGCGCGACGTGGGGCGCGGTGCCGATGGCGCCGCTAGGCGATCGCGCCCCGCAAGTATCGGGCGACATCGCCGATGAAACGATGGACCGACGCCTCGGTGATCCGGTGCCCCACCAGCGCATCCACCGCGCTGCCGACCACGCCCAGCGGCGTATCGTAGCGGCCCATGAAGTCCAGCTGCGTTTCGGTTGCGGTGAGCGGGTAGATCGCGAGCACCGCGGTCATCAACGGAAACCAACGCGGATGCTTCGCGGCTTCCCACGACACCGGGATGCGAGTGACCGGCCCGCCGTGCGGCCCGGTGGTGTCAGTCTCGATGGCGCCGATACTGAAGACGATTTCGGCGGCGACGTCGAGGCCGCCGACCGTGACCCGCAGTTCTGCCGCCAGTTCCTGCGCCCGGCCGGCAGCGGCCCGCGTCGCGGCGGCGAAGATCGCGTTGGGATCGGCGACGAGCGCCTCCCGCACCCTGGCGTAGGGATGATTGACGTAGTCGTAGCTCCGAATTTCCTGGCGGGCCATAGCACCTCTTGGGTGGAATCCGGGCCATCATACTGCGCCGCCGCCTCAGGTGGTGACGCGCACCAGTTCCTCGATCGTCGTTTCCCCGAGCAGGACCTTCTCCAGCCCGTCCTCGAACATCGTGCGCATGCCATGGCCGATGGCAGTGGTGCGGAACAGCGAAGCGTCAGAGCGTGTGGAGATGAGCTGGCGAATCGCCGCGTCGATCTCGAACAGTTCGCAAATGACAATGCGTCCGCTGTACCCGGTTCCGCCGCACCGGCCGCACCCGCCGCCGCGGAAGAGCCTCAGGTTCTCCGTATTCTTGCCGGCTGCGGTGACGAGGCCCCGTTGTTGGAGCGCCGGCAGAGAGGCGGCGAACTCCGGCCGGCGCAGAACCGCCGCGGACAACGCCTCGTCGGGCGCGACGCTCTGGCGGCAGCTCGTGCAGATGCGGCGCACCAGGCGCTGCGCGACGACCAGCGTCAACGTGGAGGCGAGCAGGTAGGGCTCCACGCCGATGTCAATCAGGCGCGGAATCGCCGTCGTCGAATCGTTGGTGTGGAGCGTCGAAATCAGCAGACGGCCGACGAGCGCGGCCCGCACCGCGATTTCGGCCGTCTCGCGGTCTCGAATCTCGCCAACCATGATGATGTCGGGATCCTGACGCAGGAGCGCGCGGAGGCCGCCGGCGAAGTCGATGCCGGCCAGCGGGTTGACCGACACCTGGGTCACCCGCGACATCGAATGCTCCACGGGGTCTTCGATCGTCGAGATGTTGACCATGCTCATGCGCTCGGCGGCCAGGCGCGCCAGAACCGCGTACAGCGTGGTGCTCTTGCCGCATCCGGTGGGGCCGGTCACCAGCACCATGCCGAACGGCCGCAGGATGTTGCGGGAGACGATGGCCAGGTCGCGCTCGCTGAAGCCGAGCCCTTCGAGGTCGAGCGTCGCGCTGCTCTTGGGGAGCACGCGCATCACAATCTTCTCGCCCCACTGCGTCGGCAGCGACGACACTCTCAGGTCGAACCGCATCGAGCCAGCCGTCCCTTCGAAGCGGCCGTCCTGTGGCGACCGCCGGTCGTCGATGCGCATCCCGGACAGGGCCTTGATGCGGGCCGCCAGCGGTCCGATCGTGGCGGGCGGCGCGCTGATGACCTCCCGGAGGACGCCGTCGACACGGAAGCGGATGAGGGTTTCGTGCTCGTAGGGCTCGATGTGGACATCTGATGCCGCGGTGACCGCGGCGTATTCGAGGATGTGCGTCAAGAGCTCGATCGGCGTCGACTCGGCGCTCGTGGTCGCCGACGCATTCTCCGCCGTGGCGCGCTTGAGGAGGTCGAGCAGGTCGCCTCGATAGAGCAGCAGTGCCCGATCGATGCTGTCGGGCGACGCGAGATACGGCACCACGGCCCGGTGGCTCAGCTGTTCCAGCTCGGCGATCTGCCGCTTGTTGCGCGGATCGGCCATCGCCACCGCCAGCTTGTCGCCGACGACGTCGAAGGGGATCAGGTGATGGGATCGCGCGTACTCGCCGTTCACGAGGTGGAGGGCGTCGGGTTTGACGTCGGACACCCGCAGCTCGGTAAACTCCACGCCCCAGGTGTCGGCCAGCTGCTCGAGGATGAACCGGAGCGGTACGCGGCCCCGCTCGGCGAGTGCCTCTTCCAGGGGCACCCGCATCCGGGTGGCAATGCCCTGAGCGGCCGCGAACGCCTCGGCGCTGATCACCCCGAGCTGGTCGACCAGCAGCGCTCGGAATTCGTCCTCGGTGGCGCGCAGGCCGGCCGCCATCACGCCTTCGCGGCCAGGGCGCGATCGACCTCGGCCACGAGCTCCACCAGGGAAATGTTAGCCTTGACGAGGTGGGCGATCGCGCCCGCCGCCAGCGTCGCCTCGCGGTCGTGGTCCTGGCCGAGGTTGCTGAGGACAATCACCGGGATGGCCGCCGTGTCGGCGTCGGCCTTCAGCGTCCTCAGCACTTCGAAGCCCTGGATCTTGGGCATGATGAGATCGAGCAGGATGAGCTCCGGCTTTTCGGTGCGGACCAGCCGCAGCGCCTCCTCGCCGTCGGCGGCCGTCACGACATGATAGCCGCGGCGCGTCAGCGAGGTCTGGGCCGCTTTCCGAAGAAAGTGGTCGTCTTCCACGAGCAAGATTCGGCGTGCGGGCGTGGACGTCACGTTCTCACTCACGGGTAGCCTCCGGGGCAGTGGCGGGCGCCGGCGCGGCCGGCAGCACAAAGGTGAAGGTGGAGCCCCGGCCTTCCACCGACTCGCACCAGACGCGGCCGCCCGATCGTTCGAGGATAAGCCGCGCGAGGTAGAGCCCGAGACCGGTTCCTTCGGTGTTCATGACCGAGGCGTTTTCGGCGCGATAGAACTTCTCGAACAGGTGAGCCTGCGATGCGAGCGGGATGCCGATGCCGGTGTCGTGCACCGCCCACTGCACCAGGTCGCCGCTCGGTTGCATCGACACGGTGATCGTCCCATCGGGCGGCGTGTACTTGATGGCGTTCGACAACAGGTTCATGATCACCTCGCGCACCAGCTTCCGGTCGCCGTAGGCGAGGGGCGCCGCGGCGGCGCCGGGCACGGTGATCTGCTGGTTCTTCGCGCGGATGAGGGGGGTCACCTCGTCGACCACCTCCGTCGTCAGGCCGGCCAGATCCAGGGGTTCGGGGCGCACCACGAGCCGTCCGCCCTCGAGGCGTGAGACGGCCAGCAGGTCGTTGACGAGCGTGATGAGGCGTTCGGCCGCCGCGCGCGCGTCGGCGATGAACGAGGCCGTGTCATCCGACAACGTCTGGTCCTGTCCCGTCAACTCGAGCAGCCACCGGATGCCGGAAAGCGGCGTGCGGAGCTGGTGGGTCACGAAGGAGACAAAGTCGGCCTTCATCTGCTCCGCCCGCTTGCGCTCGGTGATGTCCTGGCCCTGAGCGATGGTGGCGATGACGGCGGTTCGGTCCCCGCTGCGGATCTCGGCCGAGTTCCAGAGCGCAATCCGGATCGTCCCGTCCTTTCGCAGAATCGGAATCTCCGGGGATTCAATGTCCTCGCTGCCCGCCGAGTGCACGATCTTGGCGATCGATTCTTCCCGGCCGCTGGCGGGAAAGAACAGTCCCAGCTCCTGGCCGATGGCCTCGGCGGCCGGGTAGCCCGTCAGCCGCTGGCAGGCGCGGTTGAACCTGGTGATCCGGCGTTCCGAATTCCACACGATGATCGGCGCGTTGGCGGACTCGAACAGGTTATCGAGGTAGTCTCCCGCCTCCCGCAACTGGTCGACCAGCCTCTCCTTTTCCCGGAGGTGTTTCGCCTTCTCCGCGATGACGACTTCCTGCCGCGAGTTCCGGTAGATCGAGAGAATCACGAAGCCGACCACCGTGCCGACGACACCAAATAGCGCCAGGGTCTTGATCGTGGTGGTCCGCATGAACCCCGTGATGTCGTCCCGTGGGACGTTCACCACGACAATCCACGAAGCGTTCTGAAAGTTCATCGGCGCAAAGGCCGCGACCCGGCTGTCTTGCGCTTCGATCTGATATTCCGAGGTGCCCATCTTCGTCGCCAGCATGTTCTGCGCATAGTCGAAGGAGACATGGCACTGGCGGCAGTCCTCGCTCGTGTCGCGGATGTTTTGCGCCACCATCTGCGGATGCTCGGATTGCAGGAGCAGCGTTCCGCCGTCATCCATTACCCAGATGCGCGACGGTTGATGGCCGATCGCAGGTGAGCCCCCGAGTGAGCCCTCGACGAGTCCCTGCAAGTCGACCGTCAGCACCAGTAACCCGGCGAAGGTCGCGCCGGATCCCGACCCACCGGCGGCGTCAGCTTCCCGATAGAAGGGAGCCGCGAGGAATAGCCCCATCGCTCCCGGCTCCGTTGCCGGCACGCCGCGGTTGCCTGGCGTCTCGACAACGACCCGGACCGCTCCCTTGTTGACCGGCTCCCTGGCCCAGGCCTGAACGTCGGCGCCAATCCGGGGCGACCCCGTGGCGCCGCCGGTTGTGGAATAGGCGACCCTCCCCAGTTCATCGAGGATGGAGATGTCCTGGACATACGCCGCCTTCAAGAGGCCAAAGGTTGCCTGGACGTCGGCGGGCATCGCCTTGACGTCGAGGTCGCGCATTGACGAGAGCGAGAAAAGGCGGCGAATGTCGAAGGTGCGGGCATCGAGATACGACTCGATTTGCCGGGCGGCCTGCCGGGCGATCAGGAGTTGAGACGCGTTGAACTGCGCGATGACCTGTGACTTGACGTCCTGTTGCAGGTAAAAGGCGAGGAGCGCACCGGCCAGCAGCATGCCGGCTACCAGGACCAGCGCGGAGAGGTGTCTCTTCATAAAGTCAACCGTCTCAGGCCGACCGCGTACGGGCCCACCCGCATGTTAGTCCCAAACCGCCGGCGGCGAGCACGGGGGCCCGGTTCGGGCCCGTGCTCTGCCTACGCGAAACAGAGCAGGCGGCCTTCGGTAGACCCGATTACGATGCGGCCGGCAGCAAGGGCGGGTGACGCACTGAGGGCAGCGCCTTCATCGTGTTCCCATGCGACCTTGCCGCTGGCCAGATCGAGCGCGTACAACCGGCCGTCGTTCGAGCCGACGTAGACGCGGCCGGCGGCGATCGCCGGCGACGAGTCGATGCGGGCGCGGGTCATGTGGGTCCAGCGGGCCTTCCCCGTTTTCGCGTCCAGCGCGTGCACCATGCGGTCCCGGCCGCCGAGGACCACCGTGCCATCCACGACCGCGGCGGATGAATAAAAGGGAAACTTGCGATCGGGATGCTCGTACCGCCACAGCACCTTGCGAGACGCGAGGTCGAGCGCGAGCACCTGGTTGTCGAACGTGCCGAAGTAGGCCACGCCATTGACCATGGCCACCGACGCGCCGGTGTACGCCGTGGCGGAGGTCGACACTCGTTCCTTGCCGGTCTTCACGTCGACCGCATGGAAGATCTCGTCACAGCCGGCAAAATGCGCCACGCCGTTGACGATGCACGGCGTGCCGTGGACGTAGTTCTCCGTGCCATACACCCAGACCTGCTTGCCGGTGGCGGCGTCGAGGCCGTACAGCTTGCCGTCGTACGATCCCATCAACAACAGCTCGCCGGCGACGACCGGCGACGACTTGATCTCGGATTGGGTCTTGAACGTCCACAGGGGCTTGCCGTCGGCGATGTTCACCGCGTGGACCACGCCAATCAGGTCACCGATGAAGACGCGGCCGCCCGCCACCGTCGGCGACGATTCGCCGATGGCCTCGCCGGCCTTGTACCGCCAGCGCAGCTTGCCGTCGGCCAGCCCCACCGCAATCAGCTCGCCGGTCGCCGTCCCGACGTAGACCACGCCGTCGACGATGGCCGCCGACGAATCGAACGCTTCCCCGCCCTCCCACGCCCACGCCAGTTTCGGGGCCGGGGCGATGGTCGTGGACGAGACGCCGGTGAGTGAGGGGGAACCGCGGAACTGGACCCAGCGATCCGCAGGAGAGATAGCGGGCGCCTGGGCCCGCAGTACACGGGGCGCTATGGTCAGCGCCCCGCAGGTGAGCAAGAAATCGCGGCGATTCACGGTGGTCTATGGACGCATGGTCCGGCTGACCACCTTCGCCAAGGCTACGGTGGTCAAGAAGCCGGACCCTACTTCTTGAGCTGCGCGCCTTCAGCCAGCGCGTAGAGCTGGTTGCGGTTCATGACGAACAGCGTGCCGTTGGCGGGCACCGGGGTGGCGTAGACCGAGCTCCCCATGTTCTGCTCCGACACCAGCTTGAACGTCTTGCCGTGCTCGACGACCGCGACGTCGCCGTCTTCGTCGCCGAGGTAGATCTTGTCGCCGATCAGCATCGGCGAACCCCAGATCGCCGCGAACATGTCGTGCGTCCAATACGGCTTGCCGGTCTTCAGGTCGAGGCAGTGCAGGAAGCCGCTGAAGTCGGCGAGGTAGATCAGTCCGTCCTTAATCGCCGCGGTCGAGATCGAACGGCGGATCTTGTCGAAGTGCCACAGCCGGCCCGACGTCGTAATGTCGCCGCGCTTGGTGCCGTCGATGGCATAGGCGTGGCCGACGCCTTCGCCGTGTTCCGGATCCTGGCCGTTCGAGATGTAGACGACGTTGTCGTAGATGACCGGCGTGCTGATCACTTCGTTGCGGGTCTTCGGCCACACCGAATCCTTCGGATTGGTGTCGAACTCCCAGAGCTTCTTGCCGGTTTGCGCCTCGTAGCCGCGCACCCAGCCGTCGCCCTGCGCGTGCACCACCTGGCGGACGCCACCGATGTCGCCGACCGAGGGGGTGGACCACTGGCCGTGCAGGATGCGATCGCCGACCGAGTTGTCTTCCCACGCCAGCTTGCCGGTGGTGCGATCAACGGCAATCAGCGACGGCGCCTTCGGCGACGGGATGTTGACGTGGCTTTCGTCCTGCCCGTTCGAGGTGCCGCAGAACAGGAGGTCGCCGTCGGGCACCGGCGAGCAGTTGGACAGGTTGTGCGGGAAGGCGCCGACCTCCTCCATCATGTCGAAGATCCAGATGATGTCGGGGTCGTTCTTGCCGGTGAGCTTCTCGTCCGTGAAGGGACCGTCGTTGTCGTTGTCGTGGAAGCCCTGCAGATCAACGGCCACGATCTGGCCCCGGTTCGAGGTGAAATAGCCGATGCCGCCGACGATCAGCGCGGAGCTGGCAATGCCCTGGAAGGGCCAGTCGTTGGCGCGGCCCGACGACAGCTTCTCGAAGGTCGCCTGCCACATGAACTCGCCGGTGGCTTCGCGGAACGCCATCAGCACGCCGCGGTCACCGGGCTGCTTCGGGTCCTTCATCGCCTCGTTGTTGGTGCCGATCATGACGACGCCGCCGCCGACGGTGGGGTTGCCGTACGACTGCGAGCCGAGCTCGGCGACCCACTTCACGTTCTTGCCGGTCTTGATGTCCCAGGTCGTGGGCAGGCCGGTCATCGGCGACACCATGTTACGGCTGGGCGTGCCGCCCCACATCGGCCAGTCCGCGGACAGGCCGGCGCCGGTGGCAACGAGGAACACGAGGACGAGCGACGCGCGTTTCATCATTGGCTCTTATAGACCTTGAGATTGTCGAAATAGACATCGGAAATGCCGTCGGCGTAGATGCCGGGGCTGCCCATGTGGTGCGGAATCCTGTCGATCTTCTCGACCGTCCAAGCCGCCGGCTCGGCATCCGCCGCCGGCCACACCTTGCCGCGGACGCGGGCCGTGCCGTCGGCCAGGTGATCGACGCGCAGCTTCATGCGGTACCACTTGTCGGCGTCCCACGCGAACGGCACTCGCACCGTCATTTCGTCCGCCGCCTGCCACGGGTGCAACTCGATCTTCTGGCCGTTCCCGAACAGCACCAGGCCATAGCGTTCGTTGATCAGGCCCACGTCCCCGCGCTGCCGCCGCTGCTCGCGGCCGCGCACGTCGGCTTCCACAGTGTAGCCCGCCAGCGTGGGCGCGCCGAAGAACACCTTGGCGCGGCGCCCGACGGTTTCATCACGGGGACGGACCAGCACCTTGCCGGCGCCCTCGACCGTGCGCTGAAAGACCTTGCCGGGCGCGCCGGTCCACCATGACGGCGGCGCTTCCGCCGTGGCCGTCTCGAAATCCCAGGCCCAAGGCAGCGGTTGGATCACGCGGACGCGGGCCGTGCCGCTCAGCGTCCCCACCGTCGCCTTGACGACCCCGGCCGTCGAGCCGGACGCCGCGGCGGTGTAGGTGCCCTTCGCGTCCACCGCGCCGCTTAACTGCTCGACGGTCCACTGCGCCGCCGGCTCCTCGCGAATGAAGTTGCCTTTGGCGTCGAACAGCCGGGCCTTGAGGTTCACGGTCTGCCCGGGTGACAGCAGTGATTCGTACGGGAACACCTGAACCACGGCCGGTGCCGCACCTGATGCACCTGACGCACCTGCCGCCCGCGATGCACCCGATGCGCGTCTCGGGACCCGCTTGCCGATGGCATACAGCGCGTCCATGCTCGTCACGTAGATGCGGCCATCCGCCACGATCGGCGAGGCCACGATCGGTTCCGGGGCCTGCGCCGTACCGAGCAGGTCCTCGTCCAGCACCTCGACCCCGGTGGCGCCGGGACGCAGGATGTAGAACTTGCCATTCTCAGTGCCGACATAGAGCTTGCCGTCGGCCAGGAGCGGTGAGCCCTTCTGCAGCGTGCCCAGCGTCTTCTCCCACAACCGCGCGCCGGTCTTGAGGTCGAACGCGCCGACAATGGCGCTGTTGTCCATGGTGTAGAGGCGCTCGGCGTCGGCCACCGGCGAGGCATAGCTCGGGAGGAAGCCGCGGGTCCGCCACTTGAACGCCTCGGGCGTGAGCACGCCGGTCTTCGTCGCATCGACCGCCGCAATCATCCCCATCTCGGTCGTGTCCATGTTCTCTTCGCCGTGGGTGACGTAGGCCACGTTGTCGCGGAAGAGTGGGCTGTTGAGGATGGCGCGCTTGCTAACCTCGATCGACCACAGGCGCTCGCCGGTATTGAGCTTCAACGCATGGTAGCCGCCGTCGGTGCCGCCGACGATGATCGCGCGCGTGCCGTCGATGGTGGCGACGGTCGGCGTCGAGTAGTTGGTGTCGTAGTGGCGCGTCTGCGGCGACGCGATCCACACCGTCTGGCCCGTCTTCTTGTCGAACGCGAAGTAGCGGTTGCCGGTGCGATTGAGATCGCCCCAGGCCAGGATCAGCGCGTTCAGGATGACTTTGTCGCCCTCGACGATGGGCGAGGTGGTGCGGCCACCGTGCGTGGTGACGGCGCCGTATTCATCCGGCAGCGACCGATCCCACAGGACCTTCCCGTCCGGCGCCACGCACACCAGCTGCGCGGCGACCGTGAACACGTAGATGTTGCCGGTTTCCGGATCCACGGCCGGCGACGCCCACGACGTGCGATGCTGCGGCACGTCGCTCAAGTACAGGCTGAACCGGCGCTCCCACACGATCTTCCCGGTTTCCGCATCGAGCGCGACCAGCCGCTCCTGCGTGTTGGCGGGGTCGCCGGTCGGGGTATTGAGGTAGATCCGATTGCCGAAGACGACCGGTGACGAGCGGCTGCCAATCGGGATGCGCCACGCCAGGTTGTCGCCGGCCGGGGACCACTTCGCCGGCAGGTTCGTCTCGACCGAGTGGCCATCGCGCGAGGGCCCGCGCCATTCCGGCCAGTCGGCGGCGCCGGTCACCGCAATCGTGCCGGCCACGAGCGCGGCCACCATCGCGACCCGCCGCAGAACTGACTGAATCAATGCGACATACATGATTTGCTTACGCATTCCTTTCACCGGCCGCTTACGCCAGCGGCATCCCGAAATGGTATCCGCGACTGGCGCCGAAAGCGTTGGCGGGACTCAAAATACCCGTGACGGCAGAAAAACCGGCATGGGCGCGCAGGTTTTGACAACGTGAGCGTTAATGTCATATACTGTCATATGGGCTGTGGCGACCGGCCGCACGTCCGATAAGTGAAGGTAGCTATAGTTGCACTGTGGGTTTCCCCCCCGCGCCATGGCTGAAGGAGTGTTCGTGCGAAACCACAAATTGATCAGTGGCTCCGGCCTGATCCTGGCGTTCTGCGTCAGTGTGGCTGCTGAACAGGGGGGCGTGGTGCGCCGGGAAGAACCGCCGCCATCGAGTCGTGAAATCGAGCGGTCCGCGGTGAACTTCGCGGCGCAATGGCGCCCGGACGGCCTCAACGGCAACACCCGGGTCATCGGCACGGTGATCGACATCCGGCAGGTTCCGGTGGCCAGTGTGCGTGTCCAGTTGCGCAACCTGAACACCGGCGCCGTCGAACAGGAAGTCGAATCGAATGCCGAGGGCGAATACCAGTTCGCCATCGAGGAGTCCGGGACCTACGTCGTCGAAATGGTCATGGTGGACGGCTATATCGTGGCCTTGAGCAACGCCGGTTCGCTGGCCCGCTTCGAAACGCTCCAGACCGTGGTGCAGTTGCCCGGCCGCTGGGATTTCGCGACCCGCGCCATGGTCATGGAACAGAACATGGCGAACTTCTTCGGCATGAGCGCCGAGACGACGATGACGGCGACGACGATCCAGATTGCGGTCGCCCAAGACATCAGGCCAGCCGACCCCGGCACGCCCGTTTCTCCATAGCGCGCATGTCATACGAAACCCCGCAGACGCCCCCACCCACTCCGGCACCTTCACAAGGGCCGGCACCAGCGGCGTCGGCCATGCCGATGGGGGCCGACACGCACCTCTTCGACCGCATTTCGGTACTCTACAAGTATCGATGGGCCAGCATCACCGTGTTCGTCCTGGTGGTCGGCTGGATGATGGTCGACAGCTACTCCCAGATTCCGGCCTACCGGTCCACGGCGCAGATTCTCATCGAGGATCCGAATGCCGACGTCGCCACTCCGACCGAGATCGCCCGCAACGTCGTGGTGGGCGACCCCGAGGTCTACATGCAGACGCAGTTGCGCATCATGCGGGGCCGCGATCTGGCGGGCCGGGTGGCGCAAGAGCTGAACCTGGAGCGCGTGCCGGAATTCAACGGCCAGGGGCCGAAGCCCACGCCGATGGCGCGGGGCATCGCCACCATCAAGCGCTACGCCTCGATTCCCTATCGCATGATCACGTCGGCGTCGAGCCCGGCGGCGGTGCTGACGGAACCGTCCCCGGCCGATGACTCGAGCCACGCCGACGCGTTGCTCAGCCGGCTGCAGGTCGAACAGGTTCGTGGCAGCCAGTTGGTTGACATGAGCTTCGACTCGTCGGACCCCGAGTTCGCCGCCCGCGCCGCGAACGCGATTGCCGAGAAATACGTCGAGGAGAACCTGTCGCTGAAGGTGACCAACCTCGAGAAGAGCGCGGAGTGGCTGACCGGCGAAGTCCAGAAGCAGGCGGACCTGGTCAAGCAGAGTGAGCTGGCGCTGGCGAAGTACAAGGAAACCCAGGATGCCGGGGCGCTCGACAGCGGCCAGAACATCGTCGTCTCACGGCTGAACCAGTTGAGCGACGCCGTCACCAAGGCGCGCACCGAGCGGATCACGAAAGAGGGCCAGTGGCGGCAGATCCAGGCCGCCGGCCAGGATGTCGATTCGATTTCGTCGGTCCTCAACAGCGGCGCCGTGCAGCAGTTGCGGGTCCAGGTCAACGCCCTGCAGCAGGACCGCTCCCGGGTGTCGGAACGCTACGGCGAAAAGCATCCTGAATACCAGAAGGTCTTGACCTCGCTCGCCAACGCCGAGCGGCAACTCGATACCGAAGTGCGCAAGGCGATCCAGAACGCCAAGAACGAGTTCGAGGCGGCGCAGACCCAGGAGCGCGTCCTCCAGGAGTCGGTCAACGAGGCGAAGGCCGCGGCCACCGCGCTCGGCCGCAAGGGCGTGGACTACGCCGTGCTGGCCCGCGAGGCGGAGTCGAACCGCACGATTTACAACCAGCTCCTGACCCGCGAGAAGGAACTGCGGGTGGTCGCCAACAGCCGCACGAACAACGTGCGCGTCGTCAACCGCGCCGAGACGCCGGGCGCCCCGTACAAGCCGAACCACCGGGCCGACTGGATGTATGCCCTGTTCATCGGCCTGGGCCTGGCGGCGGCGACCGCGTTCGGCATTGATTACCTGGATGACACCGTCAAGACGCCTGAGGATGTCACGCGCCGGCTGAAGCTCAAGTTCCTCGGGCTGGTGCCGATCGTCTCGGGCGATCGCCATCCGCTGATTTCGGGACCGGTTCCGCACGACTTTGGCGAGGCCTACCGCGCCATCCGCACGTCGCTGGCCGGGCAGCTGCCGGGACCCGGCCCGCGCGTGGTCGCCGTCGCCAGCTCGCAGCCGCTGGAGGGCAAGACGACCACGGCGGTGAACATCGCCATGGCGCTCGCCGTCGGCGGCGCGCGCGTGCTGCTGATCGACGCCGACATGCGCCGGCCGAGCGTGCACAAGGCGCTGCGCATGAGCAACGACCGCGGCCTCTCGCAACTGCTGGCGGGCCAGGCGCGGATGCGCGAAGTCGTGCAGCGGACGCACGATCCCAACCTGCTGACCATCACCGCCGGCCGCACGCCGGCCAACCCGTCGGAACTGCTGGCGTCGGATCGCATGCGGGCGCTGCTCACCGGCCTCGAGTCCGGGCCCTTCGACTGGATCATCATCGACACGCCGCCGGTGCTCGCGGTCACCGACGCGGTAATCCTCGCGCCGCTGGTGAGCGCGGTGACGTTCGTGATCGGCGCCGAGATGACCCGCTGGCGGCTGGCGGAGCGCGCCGTCGAGACCCTGCTCAGCGCCAATCCGCGCCACGTCTTCGCGGTGCTCAACAAGGTCAACTTCGGGCGCAACAAGTACTACTACTCGCGGTACTACGGCCACCAGTACAAGAACTACTACGCCGAGTCCCCGGCGGCTTAAGCTGTGCAGCGCGCGCTGCTCCTCTCCCTGGTGTCGGCTTCATACCTCCTGCTGGCAGGCGGTCCGCGGTGGACTCTCGCGCCGCTGTTGGGCGTGGCGTTGCTGTGCGTGGCCTGGGCGCCGCGGCGCACGCTGGCGTTTCCGGCCTCGACCCGCTCGCTCGACACCGCGCTGCTGGCCCTCGCCGCCGGCATTGCCATCCAAGTGGTGCCCCTGCCGGCCAGGGTCGTCGCCCTCGTGTCGCCGCATGCGCAGCCGCTGCGGGCCGCGCTGCGGTTCACCGTCGGCCGTCCATCCGGCGAGGCGTGGCTGCCCCTCTCGATCGACGCCGAGGCCACGGCCTACGCGCTCGCCGCCACGTTCCTGGGTATCCTCTCCTTCTGGATCGCGCGGGCGACCTTTTCCGCCGGCGGGCACACCCGGCAGTTCTGCCGCGCGCTGGGATTGCTGGCGGCCATTGCCGCGATGGTGGCCATCGTCCAGAAGGCCGTGATGCCCGGGCTGGTGATGGGCGTGATCACGCCGGAAGCGCGGAACGCGAGTCCGATGGGGCCGTTCCTCAACCGCAATCACTTCGGCGCCTGGCTGCTGATGGTGTCAACCGCCTCGCTCGGCTACATCACCGCGCACCTGCACATTCATCCCGCCTATCGGCAGCGCATGGGGGCCGCCGTCAAGCGCTTCGTTACCTCGGGCGCGCTGCTGTCCGGGATTGCGGCGATCGTCACGATCGGCGCGTTGCTGATGACCCTGTCGCGCTCGGCCGTCGCCGGGCTGGGCGCCGCCGCCCTGTTCGCGGGATGGCTCGCGCGTCCGCGGCTGCGGGTCGAGCGGACGGCCCTGCCGGCGCTGTATGTGACGACGGGACTGGTGCTCCTCCTGCTGGTGTTGTTCATCGACATCGAGGGTTGGCTCACGCGCGTGCAGCACAGCCTGGGCCTGGTCACCGGGTTCGACCGTCTTACGATTTGGCGCGAGAGCCTGCCGATGGTCCGTGACTTCATCGTGACCGGCACCGGGGCCGGCACCTACGGCCAGGCGATGGGCGAGTACCAGCAATCGCGCTTCTGGGTCGGATCGATGCAGCGGTGGGCGCACTTCAACAACGCGCATTCCCATTACGTGCAGCTCGCCGCCGAGGGCGGCCTCCTGCTCGTGGTGCCGGCGGTGGCCGCACTGACGGCGCTGGCGAGGCTTGGAGTCGCCGCCGTTCGCGCCGATAAGGGGGAAGTGTTCTGGGTGCGCGCCGGCGCGGCAGCCGGGCTCGTCGGCATTGCCGTCCAGAGCATCTGGGAGGTACCACTGGTGATGCCCGCCAACGCCGTGCTCGTGGGAGTGCTGGCGGGACTGCTCCTGCATCGGCGCGACGCGGTCAGAAGCCAGACGCCGCCGGAACTCGGGTGGGCACCCGACCACACTCCCACCACCGCCGGGCGAAACCAGTAAATGTTGATCGTCGGGCTGAACGCCTACCACGGCGACGTGGCCGCGGCCGTGCTTCGAGATGGCCACCTGGTGGCGGCGCTGGAAGAGGAGCGCTTCTGCCGGATCAAGCACGTCGCCGGTTTCCCGGAGCGCGCCATCGCGCGCGGCCTGGCCATGGCCGGCGCCCGGCCCGCCGACGTGGACATCTGGGCCATCGCCCGCGGACGCCGCGTGCACCTGCTGCAGAAGGCCAAGTTCGCGCTCACCCATCGGCCGGGAGCCGCCCTGCTGGGCCAGTACCGGAACACCGCCGGGCACTACGCGAGCATTCCGCAGGTGATCGCCAAGACCTTCGGCCTGTCGTCCGACGGCGTGGAATCGCGAGCGCGATACATCGAGCACCATCCGGCGCACCTCGCCAGTGCCTTCCATACCAGCGGTCTCGAGGAAGCGGCCTGCTGCGCGATCGACGGCTTCGGCGACTTCGTCAGCGTCTCGACGGGTCACGGCCGCCACGGGCGAATCGAGGTGATGGATCGCGTCTACTTTCCGCACTCCCTCGGCTTGCTCTATCTCGCCATCACCCAGTACCTGGGCTTCAAGAAGTACGGCGACGAATACAAGGTGATGGGTCTGGCGCCGTACGGCAAGCCGGTCCACGCCGACGCCATGCGGCCGCTGGTCCACCTCGATCCTGGTGGGGGCTTCAGGCTGGCATTGGAGTACTTCCGTCACTGGACCGGCGAAGTGTCGATGAACTGGGCGTCGGGCGAGCCGACCGTCCCCGACGTTTACACCGGGCGCCTGCTGGACCTGCTGGGCCCCGAGCGCCAGCCCGACGAACCGGTGACGGGCCGTCACGAAGACCTCGCCGCCTCGGTACAGCGCGTGTTCGAGGAATCGGCCTTTCACGTCCTCCGCGGCGCCCACGATCGGGTTGGACTCGACACGCTCTGCCTGGCCGGCGGCTGCGCGATGAACAGCGTCGCCAACGGGAAGATCCGCCAGCACACGCCGTTTCGTTCCGTGTTCATTCAGCCGGCCGCCGGCGACAACGGCACGGCGCTCGGCGCCGCGCTCGCGGCCTGGCACGGCTCGGGATCGCGGCCGACCGGGCCGCGCATGGAGCATTCATATTGGGGCACCGAGTACGACGCCGACGAGATTGAGCAGGTGATTACCGACAGCGGGGTGGTGGCCCAGGGCCGCTGCGAGTGGACGCGCCTCACCGACGAGCCGTCGCTGTGCCGCGAGACGGCGACACTGCTCGCCGCCGGCGCCATTGTCGGCTGGTTCCAGGGCCGCATGGAATGGGGCGCCCGCGCCCTCGGCAACCGCAGCATTCTCGCCGACCCGCGGCGCAGCGACATGCGCGAGGTGATCAACCAGAAGATCAAGTTCCGCGAGCGGTTCCGCCCGTTTGCGCCGTCGGTGCTGGCGGAGGCGATCGACGAGTACTTCGTCGATGCCGTGCACGATCCGTTCATGATCCAGGTATATCCGGTCCGGCCCGAGAAGCGCGGCGTGATTCCGGCGGTGACGCACGTGGACGGCTCGGGCCGCCTGCAGTCGGTCAGCGAGCGGAGCAATCCCCGCTACTGGGCGCTGATCCGCGCGTTCGAGGCGCAGACCGGGGTGCCCGTCCTGCTCAACACGTCCTTCAACGAGAACGAACCGATCGTGGAGCTGCCCGCGCAGGCCCTCGACTGCTTCCTGCGAACGGACATGGACGTCCTCGTCATGGGACCCCACATGCTGCGAAAGCGACACGGATGACGGGCGCGGCCGGGCCGTTACGCGTGTGCTTCTTCAATCGTTCGTACTGGCCGGACACCGGCGCCACCGGGCAGCTGCTGACGGAACTGGCGGAAGACCTGGTGTCGGTCCACGGGTTCGCCGTCACGGTGGTCACCGGCTATCCGCTGGTGAGCGACCGCCGCGTCGCCGCGGACGAGGTGCGGAACGGTGTCCGCATTGTCCGGGCGCGCGGCACCACCCTGCCGCCGGGGCGATTCGTCGGCCGCGCCACCAACTACCTCACCTATTTCCTGTCGGCGGTGTGGGCCGCGCTTCGCCTGCCGCGGCAGGATGTGACGGTGGCGCTGACCGATCCGCCGATCATCGGCTTGGCCGCCCTCGCCGCCCGGCCGCGCCACGGCATGGTGTTCTACTGCCAGGACATCTTTCCGGAAGTCGCCGGCCTGCTCGAGGACTTTCACAGCCCGATCGTCAACTCGATCCTCGAGCAGCTCAATCGCTTCCTGGTGCGCCACGCCACCCGCATCGTCGCGCTCGGAGATACGATGGCGAGGCGGCTGGTCGAAGGCAAGGGCGCCGACCGGGCGAAGATCACCGTGATCCACAATTGGGCCGACACCACGGCCATTGTCCCGTCCGGCAAGCAGAACGAATTCGCGCGGGCGCACGGCCTCGACCGCCGCTTCGTGGTGCTGCACGCCGGCAACATCGGCCTCTCGCAAAACCTCGATGCGGTCATCGATGCCGCCGGCATCCTGAAGGCCCGGCCCGACATCCTCGTGCTGTTCATTGGTGACGGCAACCGGAAAGGCGCGCTGCAGGAAGCCGTTCGCGCACGCGGCCTCGACAACGTCCGCTTTCTCCCCTTCCAGCCACGCGACCAGTTGCGCTGGACCTATGCCTCGAGTGATGTGTGCCTGGTTTCGCTGAAGCCCGGCCTGGCCGGCTACATCGTGCCGAGCAAGCTCTACCCCATTCTCGCCGCCGGCCGGCCCTACGTCGCCGCGGTTGAAGCATCCAGCGAGGTGGCCGCGCTGACCACGACGCATGGCTGCGGCGTGCTGGTCACGCCGGGCGACGCGGCGGGACTGGCCTCGCGAATCGCGGAACTCGCCGACGACCCGGCGCGACGCGACGCCATGGGCGTCCGCGCCCGCGACGCGGCGCTGCTGTTCGCCCGCGATCGACAGGTGGCCTCCCACGCGCGGGTCATCCGCGAGGTCGGGGGCCGGGCATGAAGCGGCTGTTCGATCTCGTGGTCTCCGGCGCCGGCCTGTTGATCCTGTCTCCGGTCGCGATGCTCATCGCCCTGGCGATCAAGCTCGATGATGGCGGGCCCGTGTTCTTCAAGCAGGATCGGGTCGGGCTGGGCGGGCGGGTGTTTTCCGCGTTCAAGTTCCGGTCGATGGTGGTCGATGCCGAGCGGCACACCGGCGCGGTGCAGGCCGTGGCCAACGACCCGCGCGCCACGCGAGTCGGCGGCGTGCTGCGGGCGACGGCCTTCGACGAACTGCCCCAGCTCTGGAACATCTTCCGCGGCGACATGAGCGTGGTCGGCCCCCGCCCGCTGCGTCCGGGCGAGGCCGACACGACGGCCGATGGCCGGCTGTTGCCGCTCAATGCCATTCCCGGCTACGAGGCGCGCCATCGCGTGCGGCCGGGGTTGACGGGCCTCGCCCAGGTCTATGCGCCGCGCGACCTGCCCAGGACCGGCAAGTTCCGCTACGACCTGCTCTACCAGCGGCGCGCCGGCCTCGGACTCGATGTGCGCCTGATCCTGATGTCCTTCTGGATCACCCTGCGCGGCCGCTGGGAAGATCGCGGTCCCAAAGTATGATGCCGGCGCAGTTCGGCCTGTATAATCGTGCCTCGATGCTGGATGTAGCGATCGTCGGCGGCGGACCGGGCGGAATGTCGGCGGCGCGCCACCTGGCCGCGGGCGGCTGGTCGGTTGCGGTGTTCGAGGAGCACGACAACATCGGCGCCCCCGTGCATTGCACCGGCGTGCTCGCCGAGAACGTCGTCCGCGACCTCGGCGTCGCCGGCGACGTGGTGCTCAACGCCTTGACGACGGTGCGTTTCGTGGCCCCGGCCGGGCACACGTTTGACTACACCACGGCCAGCACCGAAGCGGTGGTCATCGATCGGGCCGCCTTCGATGGCGCGTTGGCCGGCAAGGCGGTAGCGGCCGGCGCCTGTGTACATCGCGGACGGCGCGTGATTGGCGTCGAACCGGTCGCCAACGGCGTCGAGGTCGCGTTCGCCACCGGGGATCCGGTGTCGGCGCGCGCGGTGATCCTGGCGTGCGGCGCCAACTACACCATCCAGAAACGACTCGGCCTGGGCATGCCCTCGGCGTTCCTGCAGTCGGCCCAACTCGAACTGCCGGTCGAACGGCTCGGCGACGTCGAGCTCCATTTCGGATCCGAGATTGCGCCGAAAGGGTTCGCCTGGGCGGTGCCCGTCAGGCGTCCGGCCGGCACCTTCGCGCGCATCGGCCTGATGGCCGACGGCGATGCCGGCGTGTATTTTTCGAGAATGCTCGAGCGGGTGCGCGAGCGGTGGGGGGTGGCGGTCGACGACCTGCCGGCGCCGCGCCGGCGCATGTTGCCGCTCGGCAGCGTGGGCCGGAGCTTTGCGGATCGGGTGGTCGCGGTCGGGGATGCGGCGGGCCTGGTGAAGCCGACCACCGGAGGCGGGATTTACTACAGCGTGATCAGCGGCGAGATTGCGGCGGAGGTGCTTGGCTCACAGCTGGCCGACGGCGACCTCTCGGCCCACGCCCTGAAGGACTACGAACGGCGCTGGCGCGGGCGTTTCCAGTCGGAGTTCAGCGCGCAGCTGGCGCTGCGCTTCGTCGCGCAGAAGATGCGCGATGCCGACATCGACGCGCTGTTCACGCTCGCCACCACCGACGGGATCCTGCCGCTGGTGCGGCAGACCGCCCGGTTCAACAAGCATCGCGACTTCATTCTCGCGCTGTTGAAGCATCCACCAGCGCGGCGCGCGCTGTTCGCCCGGCTCGCCAGCTAGTCTGGCAGGCTGCTGAAAAACGCAGCCTGAAGTGAAAAGTGTGAAGTGACAGGTCAGAACGGGATGGTGGTGTGCGTCGGTTGTCGACCCGCGCCGAGATGATTCGCGACGCAGCGGGGACGCCGATCCGGATGATCGGCCTGACCAACGATGTCACCGAGCGAGTGGAGTTGCTGGCGGCCGAGCGGCGGTCTCGCGCGGCCGCTGAAGAAGCTGGGGCCTAGAACGGGCCCTACGTTAGGCAGGGGAGGCCTCTAATACGGCCTATCGTCCGTGATCGGCAGGGCGTCGCTGATCACGCGGGCCGGGTCTGCCGCAGGAGGGCAATCGCCGCGGGAATCAACAACAGGTAGCAGCAGCCAGCGAGAATCATCGTCACGTTGATCCCAAACGCGATGCCGATCATCACCGCCAGCACCGACGCCAGGACGCCGGTGGCGCCGTTGATTCCCCAGAACCATGGCGCCGGTTCCCGGCTGATGGCTTCGACCAGCCGCATGCCGGTCGGGAATGCGAATCCCATCAGGAAGCCGGCCGGCATCAACACCGCCAGGGAGACGGCGATGCGGATTGGCAAGGCGCGCGAGGTCATCGCCTCGAATACCAGAGGCAGCACCAACTGCGCGCTGATGAGATAGGCGGCGACGATCACGCCCCAGGTCACGATGCGCGCGCTCGTGCTGAGCGGCAATCGTTCCGAGACGAGGCTGCCAACTCCAGTCGAGAGAATCAGGCTGAACAGGCAGACACCCATGGCGTAGATGGGGTGACCGAGAAAGACGCCAAAGTACTGCAACAGCGAGATCTCCGCCAACATGAAACCGGCGCCGATCAGCGCGAAGTACGCCGTGCCGGCGCGAATCAACCCGCGCGGCGCCGATCTCGCCGCCCGCCGCAGCGGCAGGACGATGGTACAGATGACGGCGACGGTAGCGATCAGCAGGATCAATACCAGCGACACCGAGGCGACCAGGTTGCCGCGCATCACGCCGCCGCCAATCTCGCTTCGCCACAACCGCGGTAATACCTCCGGGATGTGCTGGAACCGCAGCTGGTTGAAGAAGAACGGCTTGTTGTCGGTCGACACCGTGAGGTCGAGCCACCCCGTTGACGCCACCTGGTCAAGTTGTCGTCGATCGGGCGCTGCCATGATGCCGCCGATGATGCCGGTTGGAAGCTCCGCATCGGGATCGATTAGCACCTTGAAATTGAGTCGCGTGGCGGCCTCCCGCAGCGCAGCCAGTTGCCCAGGCGCCAACGGATTCCTGGAGAGCACCAGCGTGGCCACCCGGTAGCCGGTGGCAACGAACACGTGGCGGCGCGGGTGGCTGGCGCCAGCATCCATCAATGTCGCCATCGCCAGTGCGATCATGCGTCCGGATTCGTTGACATCGTCGGGGTTGTACCAGCGGCTCACGGTGAACACGCCGCGGTCGGTGAGGCGGCTGGTGAAGGCCCGCCAGCCCTCCAGGGTGTACAGGCCGTTTTCGGACAGGGTGAACGCGCCGGCTCCGGTGGCCGCCCAGGTGTCGATCATGCTCATCTGGATCAAGTCGAACGATTGATTCGTTGCCGCAAACCACGATCGCGCATCGTCGACTTCCAGCTTCAGGCCCGGCACCGTCCGCAAGCCCGAGAACGGCGCATAGAACGGATCGCGGAGATGCAGGTCGACGAAGATGCGGTTCAGCTCGACGCCGGTGATGTCTTCGACACCGAACAGGTGGGCCGAGAGGACGTCTCGTCCGCCGCCGACACCGATGACCGCTGACTTCCTGACCGCAGGCAAGTGATAGGCGAGATTGACTAGGTCGTACTTCAGGAAGTCGATCGAGGCCTTCGTGCCGTCGAAGTGGTGCATCGCGGTGCCGGCGGCGCCGTCAATATTGAGATGAGCCTGTTCGACGCGGACGTCCATCGGCATCGTCGACGATTGGCTCCACAACGTCGGGAACTCGTTGTAGGGACGGTAGGCGACGATGCGCGAGTACGAGTTCCAGCGTTCAGTGCGCGATTGCCAACCGGACTCGATGTTGTCCTTGACCATCACCGGCTTGAAGCCCAATCGCGCGCCGCTGTTCAGGGGAATCAAGACTGCAAGCACCGCCACTGTGAACGCCGGCCTCCGCCACCGCGGACGCGCATCCAGTGCCGCGCGCTCAGTGGCCGTGGCGGCGCGCACAAATGCCAGCGCGGCGGCGCCGGCAACGAAACCGGCCACGAGAATCGCGGTGGGCCCGTCGAGGACGTCGAGGATCACGACCACGGCGGCGCAGCCGAGCGCCGCGCCCAGCAGGTCGACGCCGTAGACCAGTGACACCGGAAACGGGCTTCGCGTCAGGGCCAGGCTGACCGCGATGCCGGCGAACACGTATGGCGCCGTCATCGCCGCCATCAGCAGGACGACGCTGAACACCGAACTCATGGTCGGCACGAGCCTCGTGATCAGCGAGAACTGCACCATGACCGATGCCGGCATGGCTACCGCGGTCAGCAGCGACATGTCGGAGAGCCAGGTCGACAACGCCTCGGGTGAGACGCGGGACCCCTTGAGATACAGCCAGACCGCGCCAGCGGTCATGCCAAGCATGGCGACGCTGATGGCAAAGAACGCCAGGTAGTACCAGGCGATGACGGACAGGATGCGCGTCTGGACAATCTGGAAGACGAGCACCGCAAACGTGATGAGGAAGACTCCCGCGAGGAATTCGAAGCGCCGAGGTCGCATGATTAGGGTCTAGTCTAGACTAGACTGGCCGGGAGGCGGCGGACCCGGCGGCGGATCACCGGCGATCCGCCGCTCGACGAGGTAGAGGGCCAGGATCAACTCCGCGGCGCTGCGCTGCAGCGCGTAGTAGAGGCCGGCGGTGCCGTCGAGAATCCCGCCGCGAACCAGGTAGCAGTACACGAACATCGCCGGCGGCATCACCACGATCAGGCGGCGGACCCGGTCGATCGCTGTCAGCGCCTCGGGTGGCGTCCCGGTCAGCTTCTCCACTTCCAGCCGCATGTAACGCGACTGCGCCGCCAGCCACTGCGACAGCGGCTTGCGATCATCGTGGCGAATGCGGCCGGCGAGCCAGCCGAGCCGGCCATCGACGCGGACCCGCTGCGTGTGCCCGTCCTGGAGATACACGGCCCCGGCGCGGCGATACAACACGACGACCGGCGGATATGCGGCGCCCCTGAGCGGCCGGCCGTTGATGCAGTAGTCAAACGAGGCCCAGTAGCCGTCAATCCCCTCGCCGGGTTCGAACGCCGCGAGTTCCGCCACGGCGGCGTCGGCGAGCACGAAATCCGCATCGAGCGCCAGCACCCACTCGGTGGCGATTCCGGTCTCGTGCAGGGCGAAGTTCCACTGCTCGGCGTGCGTCGTGAACGCCCGCGAGAACACCCTGACCTTGGGGTGCGCCGCCGCGATCGCGGTGGTCGCGTCGCTGCTGCCGCTGTCCACCACGACGATGTCGGTAGCAAACGACAGCCGTGCCAGCGTGCGCCCGAGATTGGGCGCTTCGTTGAACGTCAGCAGGACCGCGGTAATGGGTCGCGGCACTCAGCCTCGTTTCGTCGCGACCAGGATCATGTT
Source organism: Vicinamibacterales bacterium (assembly GCA_041659285.1). NCBI lineage: Bacteria > Pseudomonadati > Acidobacteriota > Vicinamibacteria > Vicinamibacterales > Vicinamibacterales bacterium. The sequence continues at coordinate 267,511 of JBAZYO010000007.1, forward strand.
CTTCCACAGCCATGGAACGCGGCCATGAAAGCGCATGCCCTCCACCGAGAAGTAACTCGAGGCAATGTCGGTCAGGGTTCTGACGCTGAAGAACTTCACGTGGCCGCCGTCCCAATCGACGCCGAGGACGTGATAACCGGCCGCGCCGAGCAGGCCCGCCAGGTAGCCGTTGCCACAGCCCAGGTCGCAAATGGTGCGCACGCCAGGTTGTTCGACGATGCACTGGAGCACGGCGGCCGCCACGGCCTCGCCGACGGCGCCGCTCATCGCCGCGGTGCCCTCTTCTCCCCACGAGTGAAGCACGCGTTCGATCTCGGGCGGGTCGCGGTGACTCATGGGTGCCCTCCGGTCGCGGACGCGATGGCCTCCTGGTAGACGCCCTCCATCTGTTGCGCGACGCGATCCCAGGTAAAAGACCGGACCACGGCCGCGCGCCCGCGCGCGCCGGCCTCGGCCCGCAGCGCGGGGCTGCTGACGATCTCATCCAGCTTCGCGCCCAGCACGGCGGGCTTGCCGTCAACCACCCAGCCGGCGTTGGTGTCGGCGACTACCTCGGCGATGCCTACCTCTGGCGTCACCACGACGGGACAGCCGACGGCCATCGCCTCGAGCACGACGTTGCCGAAGTTCTCCGAGTACGACGGCAACACCAGCACCGCCGCCATCCGCAGGATCGCGGCCTTGTCGGCACCGTGCACCGGCCCGACGAACGTCACGCGGCCGGCCACGCCCAGCGCGACGGCGCGCCGCTCCAGGATCGGCCACTCGCCATCCTCGTCGTTGCCGGCGAGAACCAGCCGGAGCGCGGGCGCGAATGCCAGCGCCGCGATCAGCCGGTCGATGCCCTTCTTCCAGTTGATGCGGCCGAGGAACAACACGAACGGCGCCGCGGATCCGAGGGCGCGGATGACCGGGGACGGCTCGGCGCCGGCGCCGGACCCGAGTTCGACACCGTTGGGGATCTTGCGAAGCGGCGGCAGGTTGAATCCGAACTTCAGCGCCCCGTCGGCTTCGCGCTGGCTGGTCACGTGGATGGCCGCGGCGGCCTCGAGATTGCGATGCTCGATGAAGCCGATGACCGCCGCCTTCCAGAAGGCGTTCTTGCTCTCGATCAATTCTTTCTCCAGCATGCCTCTGGGCGAGACGACGTACGGCACGCCGGCCGCGCGCGCGTGCCGCGCCGCCGCCCACAGCGGCCACAGGTAAATCGCATGCGTGTGCAGGACATCGAAGTCGCGGATGCGGCGCCGGAGCGCCTCGCCAAGCGCCGGCGCCCAATACAGCCGCCGGAGGTGGCGCGACTGGAAGTACCACACCGTCACGCCGTCAAGCATGACCGGCGTCGCGATTGGCACCGGCGAATCCACGGGGCCGTCAACGCTGGTGGTGAACACGTGCACGTCGTGCCCGCGCGCCGCCAGCGCCTTGCACAAGCCATGCACCGAGACGATGGTGCCGCCGTACCGTACCGCGGGCAGGTACGACGCGACGACGTGGAGAATCCTCACCGCCCGTAGACCGGCGTCGTGGCCGGAGCGGTGTAGCGGCTGACCGCCCACCACGCCACCAGGGCATAGCTCATGAGCACCAGGTCCTGCATCGATCGCATGCCGGCCATCAGCACCATCACCGACAGGGAATACACGATGGGATTGCCGGCCTGGTTGCCGATGTCCCGCAAGACGCACGCCATCGCCGCCAATCGGCCGTGGAGCCAGCCGCCGAAGACCACGGCAAACCAACCGTAGCTGATATACCACTCGCCGATGATGGAGGTCGACAGGCTGACGCCCTTCATGCCGATCTCGGTCGGCAGATCGAAGCCCGGAGAAATCGGCTTGCCCGGCCACAAGATGCGCGGGATCGGGCGGACGAGCGTGAATACGAGTTGTCGATGCCGGACGAACGGAACGCGGGACGGCAGAAACTCGATGACCTGTGCCAGCCGCAGGAAATTGTCGTCCACGTGCAGGTAGTCGTATTCACTCCCTCGCTCCAGGTATTGTTCGTAGCCGCCGGACCGGATGTTCAGGATGAACTGCGCCGTCCAGGCCAGCGCGATGACGCCGAACCCCACGACCAGGAAATTCTTGACACGCAGGCCGGGGTTGGCCTGGATCCACACCATCAGCGCCGCGCCGACGGTCACGGCGATGACGCGGCGGCCGCCGCCGGTAGACAGGAAGAGCAACATGACCGCGGAGCAGGCGACGGAAAAGAGGCTCTGGAACGACAACAGGCCCCGCCGCGCGATCAGCAAGGCGGTGAGGCTGGGCAGCACGTAGCCGAAGTACTGGGCCTGGTCGCGGAACGACTCCCACCCGCCCAGCTGGCCACGGCCCCATGGCACCGACCATCGCTGCTGCCCGACGTATGAGAACATCCGCGCGATGTCGAAGTCCACGGAGTAGAGAAAGTTGAACATGCCGAGCGCAAAACAGATCGGCACCGCCTTCACGATCGTGTCGGCGTGCAGCGGCACCTTGACGCCCTCCACGATCCAGGTGGGAATTCGCCACGGCCGTCCGGAGGCGCCAAGCCACATCGCCGCTGCCGAGACACCAATCGCCTCCAGCGCGAGCCGCAGGCTCTCGTCCTTCGCTTCGTCGAGTGCGTAAGCGCCCTGGATCAGGTCGAGCAGCAGCCAGGCGACGAACCCCAACGCCACAAAGTTCTCGGCATTGGTTGCCGACGGCCCACCGCCGATGGCACGCAGCACTGGCACGATCATGATGGCGACGGTCAGGATCCACGCTGAGACGACCAGCGCGCCGCGGGGCGTGGGGTTCGCCGGAAACCACACCACCGCCGCGAGGTAGGTGCCGAACAGCGACAACACACACGCCAGCAGCGCGCCGGACTTGCCTTCGACGAGGTTAAGCATGAGCCGCCCGATTCACTGCCATCCAGCTTTCCAACGCAGACACGCACCACTGGCGATACCACGTGCCGGTCGCCACCGGGCAGCCCCGGTCACCGCTCGCCAGGACCTCTCGCCATTCTCCATCGATCCAGCGCTCGAAGGGCAAATGAAAGCCGCGCTTGGTCCGGGGGTCCACCCAGGCCGGCCATTCGGGCACGGCCGCGCGCAGCAGCGCCTTGCCGGGCGCGAGCCGAACGGGCGCGGGCACCCGCGACAACCGATCGACCAGCGGAGCGTCCAGAAACGGCGTCCGCACCTCGACGCCCCACGCCATCGCCATGACGTCGGCGTCCCGCAGCAACTGGTTTCGCGCGTAGCGCGTCAGCTCCAGCCGGCTGACCGCGTCGGCCGGCACGACGTCATCCGGTTCATCGGTGGGCGGCAATGCGAACGGCTCCGCGGGCACGCCCGCGTAGTGCGCCGCCAGCGTCACGGATTCCGCGTGGGTGAAGATGCCGCGATAGGCCTGGTAGGCGTTCTCCAGGCTGGGCGCGCGGCTCAACATGTCGGCCACCCGCCGCGATCGCGACCCCCGCGCCGCGGCCGCCGCCAGCCGCCCCGCCTGGGACGCGAGTGCGCCGGTCCAGTGGAACCGTTGGTGCCAGGCCGCAAGGCGGGGCACGCCGCGGAAGGAAGGATAGCCGCCGAACAGTTCGTCAGCGCCGACGCCGCTGAGCAACACCTTGATGCCGTGCTCGCGCGCAAACCGCGCCATCACGAACGCATTGAGGCCGTCGGTCGTTGGTTGGTCCACGGCCGCTTTGTACGCCAGGAAGGCCGCGCGCGCCGACGCCGCATCCATGACGCACTCGTGATGGATGGCGCCGAAGTGCCCGGCGGTCCGGCGCGCCAACGGGCCCTCATCGTCCGGCTCGCCGGGCAGGGTCAGCGAGAATGTCTCGACGCCGGTGCGCCCGCCCGCATGCGCGAGGGCGAGAATCGCGGTCGAGTCCACGCCGCCGCTGAGCAGCAACCCCACTGACGCATCACCGGCGAAGTGGTGCTCGACGCTGTCGGCCAGCGCGTGGCGCACATCGGCGGCCGCCGCCCCCGCGCCGTCGGCGGGGAACTGCAGCTGCCAGTATCGCCGCGCCGACATGCGGCCATCGCACCAATGCACGGAGTGCGCCGCCGGGACGCAGCGGATGTTCCTGGCAATGGTCAAGGGTTCAGGGACGCTGCCGGTGCGGAACAGGCCGTAGACGCCGGCCGGGTCGAGGTCGACCGGCACGAGGGCTGACGCCAGCAGCGCCCTGACTTCAGAGGCGAAGATCAAGCGGCCGTGGTCGAGTGAATAGTAGAGCGGCTTGATCCCGAAACGGTCGCGCGCCAGCACGCACGTGCGCGCCTCGGCGTCCCAGAGCGCAAAGGCGAACATCCCGCGCAGCCGGCTGATGCCGACGGGCCCGTCCCGCTCGTACAGGCGGAGGATGACCTCGGTGTCAGTGCTGGTCGTGAATTGGACGCCGGCACGCTCGAGCGCGCGCCGGATCTCCGCGAAGTTGTAGATCGCGCCGCTGTAAGTGATGACGAAGCGTCCGCCCTCGATCGACATCGGCTGATGCCCCGCCGGGCTCGGGTCGAACACCGCCAGCCGGGTATGGGCGAACAGTGCGCCGCCACCTGGAGCAGCCCACTCGCCTTCCCCGTCGGGGCCACGATGCCGGAGCGAGGCCTGCATGGATCGCAGCGCCGGCCGGAGGTCGGTCGGCGGCGGACCCGGGCTCAGGATGCCGGCGATGCCGCACATGCAGGCGACGTCCGTTCGTCGATGAACCACCGGCGCTTGCCGGCCCGGGTGGCGCCGACATCGTCCACGTAGGTGAACCTCGCCTGCGCGAGCGCCGGGTGCACCCTGGCCAGCCGAGGACGAATGCGCGACTCGAGCGCGGCATGGTCGACGCCAGGCGACACCAACCGCAACTCGATGCCCTCGTCGCGAAGGACCATCTGGATGTTGAAGACCGATGCCTCGTCGTGCACGCAGTGGAAGATCGACAGGCTGTGGATGGCGTCGCCGCCAGGGAGCTGGATGACGTCGTTCAGCCGCCCGGCGACCGCCGCGAAACGATCGACGTGGCCGTTGGGCAGCTGGTGCGGCTCGCTCAGGCCATCACCCAGCCGGTAGCGAATCAACGGCACGTAGCGCCGATAGAGCGCGGTGATCAGCACCGGGTGGGACTCCGGATCGTCGGCCGCCGGCGCCTCTGTCTCGACGTAGTCGAGATCGCCGTAGACCTCGAATGGCCCGCTGCCCTTCTTGAAGGCGACCTGGCCAAATTCGCCGCCACCGTACTCCTGGACGACCGGGCAGCCGAACAGGTCTTCGAGCATGCTCACGGTGTCGGGCCGCGGCGGCGGCTCGGTGGTGGCCAGCACGAACCGCAGGCCGAGGCCGCGGAAACGCTCGCGGTAGCTCGCCGTGTATCGTCCGAAGAGATCGAGCGCCGAGGCGTAGCTGATGAAGCCGATCGGCCGATGCGCGATGAGCTGCTCCGCGAACTGCGCGCAGATCTCCGGGTTGAGGCGGTAGGCGTTGACGCGGCGGTAGCCCAGCATGCGATCGGCCACCGATCGCTTCGCCGTGTTGACGGCGCGCGTCACGCCCGAGCCCAGCAAATGGACGTGCCCCCACATGATGAACAGGCGCGAATCCGGCTGGTACCCCATCTCCTGCCAGGCGGCGAGCTTGACGATGCGCATGAGATCGCGCTCGGCCTGGTTCATGCCGATCTGGATCGGGGTGCCGGTCGAGCCGGCCGTCTTCATGATCGAGCCGGGCGGACCGGAGCGGCGCACGAATGCCGACGGCTGGTCCTGGAGCGCCTGCCGAGTCAGCACGGGAATGGCGCGCACGTCATCCCAGGTGTGGATCACCGGCGGCGCCTGCTGACGTTCCACCAGCGCCGCAAAGTACGGCACGTCGGCGACGGCATCGGCCCAGGTCTCCTGCAGCGCCAGGAGTTGGCGTTGCTGGCGCTCGCCGTCCGATACCGCGGCCAAGGCACTCCGGCGCGCCCGAGCCGCCTCGAACTGGTGCCGTAACCTGGGAATCCACAAACTCATCTGGGTGCGGCACCTGATTCGCGAGCCGCCAATACCGACGCAAAGTACGCGTGCATGCGTTGCGCCCAGGTTTCCGCGGAGAAGGGATGCGCGAGTTGCCGACTGCGCTCACCAAACTCGCGCATCCGGCCGTGATTCTGGTGCATCCACACCATGGCATCAGCAAGTGCGGCCGCGTCGCCAGGAGGTATGGCGATCCCGTTGTAGTACGAACGCAGAATATCGATGGTCGCACCGCATACGTCAGTGCATATCAGCGGCAGCCCGGTCGCAGCCGCCTCCCCGATAGCGACGCCCCAAGGCTCCTCGCGACTCGGCATGAGGAACGTGCCATGGTCGGCGAACACGCCGGGCAGCTCACTGGGCAGGACGTAACCGAGATCGTGAATCCCCTCCCCGGTGATCAAGCTCGACTCCGGGCCCGTGCCGCAACAGTCGAGGGGCCAGGGGGCGGCCACCCGGGCACGGTAGCGCCGATACGCGTCGACCAGGATGTCGATCCCCTTCACGTGCGCATAACGTCCGGCAAACAAGAACCGCTTGGGCCAGTCGGGGGCGGCGTCGAGGCGGCGGCCGCGCTCGCGGAATGCCGTGTAGTCGAAGCCATACAGGCCGTTAGCGATGCGTCCGCGAGGCACTCCGAGCCGTCGGGCACACTCCGCGCTGCGGGGACCCGCAACAACCACCTTGTCCATGCGGCGCATGAATCCCCTGAGGCGGATCTGGTTGACGCGTTGCGGCCACGCTCCCGTCCAAGGCGTATCCATGCCCAACACAAACTTCGCGCCCCGCAGGGCCGGCGTATGGACGAGGCGGCGGTACTGTGGATAGAACCAACCACAGATCAAGACCACGTCTGGATTGCGGTGGCTGACCAGATCAGGAATCTCCAGGTTGGACGCCGCAGCCATCAATCTGCGATTCGACACCTCGTGCAACAGTTCTTCCTGCACCGGCACATCTTGAAAGTCGAGGTGAAGGACGTGAAGATCGACCGACGGAACCTGATTCAGCGCGCGGAGACAGGCGGCGACGTATCCTTGCAGGCCCGCCCAGCAGACCACGACTTTCATCGCTCGACCCATCCGAGCCACCCGGGAGGCGGGGCGAAGGGGCGAGGAGTCGGAAAGGATGCGAGCGGCCCGATGCGGCCGTCGACCGACACCGGCAGGGTTGCGGTGTCAAAGCGGCCCCAACCCGGGCCCAGGTAACGGCTGCGCTGCGACAGGATCGGCATCCGCGACTCGTCAAAGCCCATGAACCAGGCAAGGGTCGCGTCGATCGCGAATGGGTCAACGCCGAAGACTATCCACTCCATCTCGCGCGGGTCGGGAAAGAGCGGGCCGTCACCCTCGCCGCAGATGAGCCCGTCGACAATGCAGAAGTAGTGACGCTGCGGCTCGGCGTGCAGGATGCCCTCCGCATCGACGCATTGGATGACCATGTTCAGGTCGTAGATCATTCGCCAAATGGTCTGATTGCCATGCCAGCTGCCACCGCCCACGTAGAAGTCCGGCGGTGGTCCGTCGCCGAGACGCAGCACCGCGCTTCTGACCTTCTTGAATGCCAACCAGAACGGCCGCATCAGCCGGTAGAGCCACCACCATCGGGTCCGGAAGAACTCGCGCAGGGTGTTCTGCGTCCAGTAAACCCATCTCCCGCTGTCCCAGTACTCATCCCCGCCCCAACTCGGCGCGCCGCGGCTAAAGTGCGGCAAGTACGCCTTGTCGCCATTGATACCGACCAGATTCTTCAAGGCCGCGGTCAGTCCCGACTTGGAGTGCGTCTTCCATTTCGGAAGGTTAATCACCAGGTCGGCGTCGAGAAACGTCTGAGCCACGAAGTACCGGTGGTCGCCGTGCTGGTGGTATGCGCGGGTCTTGGCCCAGTCATGATCGTGGATTGCGAATCGATCGGCCTGATCGGAGATCTCTTCGAGGTGGCTGACGGCACCGAGGCTTACTTCCTTGTAGCCAAGCGGGTCGCCGTGGGCGCCCCCGGATTTCAGCACCAACCGCCCATCTTCGTAGACATAAACGTCCCTGCGGAGATCGCGGAATGTGAGACGGCTGCCGAAGGTCTGTTCCAGATCGGCCATCGCGGCCGATAGCCCGGATTGCTGGCACAGCAACGGCCAATCGGCACGCTGGAGTGGACAATCACCGATCGTGATGCGGGCCTCGGAAAACAGTTCCGCCGCCGCCCTGGCCGTGGCGACGATCACTCGAGCGTCGGTCACGAGCGCGCGAATTGGGTGACGCGGATCGGTTTCGTGAAGCACCCAGTTGGGCTTGATCACCACGTGCCGCGGGCACAGGTGACCGATCGCGGACTGCATTTCAGACCGGATGAGTGTCTCGAGCCGAGAGCCGACCCTCGTGTAGCACACCACCTGCGCGCCGGCAGACGGGCGCGTCATGAATTCCAGCCCGCGTCTCGCCGACGCGCGACCAGCGACAGGACCGTGTCGGTATCATCGCCGAACAGTGGCGCACCCTTCAGGAACTGATGCGGCTCAACCCCCTGGCCAAAGGTATTGACCTCGACGAGGCAGGGTGTGCCGTCATCGGTGACTGCGACGTCGCACGACAGCACATCGAAGTATGCCAGCTGGCGGTGAGCCGCGACTGCAAGTTTCAGGACTGCCTCGAACGATACGACGGTGTGGCCAGCAAAGGCCTCGCCGGAGCGCGGGTGCCGCTCGAAGCGGCGAAACGACACGTCGCAGCCAAAGGACGTTGTCGTGCCATCGGCGATGCGGACGCCACACAACAAGCCCCCGGCGTGGCCGTTGTCCACATGGGACCCGTTGCCGAAACGCAGCGTCGCGGCAATCGGCCGGACGGCACCGTCCAGGCGCATGGTTATGACACGCAAGGTGTTCAACGACTGGGGGTGGAACCGTGCCAACGATTCATGCTGCCGCACCTCCTCTTGCACCACGAAATCCTGTACGTAGGCTCGCTCGACGTCTGCCAGCGACCATACCGACGCACCGATCTGGAACCCGGCCGGCGTAAACTCCACGCGGGCCACATTGTGGCCGCTGCCGGTGCCTGAGATCGCCGGCTTCAAGAAATGCTCCCCCTTGCGCTCCGCCAGGAAGCCGATGACGTGTCGGCGCTCCACGGGCTGGTAGAGGTCATCGAAATATTCGCCATAGATATTGCGCAAGATGGTGTGCGGTCGCGGCAGGTCTGGCAGCAATCGATCGAGCTGGTTCTTGTCGTGGTATGCGGCCGAGACATCGCGCCGGCACAGGAACGGCTCGAGCCGGGTCCGGAAGATCTCCTCCGGAACGAACCGGGGATCCACTGTGCCCAACAGCACCTTGAACAGTCGATACCAATCGGAATTCACATAGGACACGCCGAATCCCATCCAGTAGTCGCGAACGACTCGACGTTCGGCAGCGCTCAGGCGGACGGCGCCGTCCGGATCCACCACTTGCAGCATCGTGCGCAGGCGGCCTCGGTACTCCCACCAATACCGGACCAGCTCAGCGCGCTTGAGAGTTGCGCGCACGGCGGAGTCTCGATGCGGCTGGGGGACATCAGGCATCTTCATGCGCGGACGACCGTTTCCACGAACACACTGTCGGCTACCCACACTAGCGGGCGCACCACGTGACTGGACGCCTTCAATGCTTCCGACACCCGCAGGATCGCGGCCAGCATTGGCGTCATCAACGGCGCATCCGCCTTCTGCAGGCCGATCCCGAAGTAGCCGTCCACCTCGAACCGCACGTCGTCATCAATCACCGAGAACAACCGCCGCAACTCCGGCAGCGTCCAGTAGCGCACTTCGAAGTTCACCGGTTCGCGAAACCGCCGCCGCGCCTGATGATAGAGGCACCGCAGGCCGAATCGGGTGGGCATCTGGACCTTCGCCGCGCCGCCGCGCCGCAACACGCGTCCCATTTCGGTCACCGAACGGCGCGCGTCCGGCGGAGAGAGGTGTTGAATCACGCTGTAGGAGTAGACCACGTCGAAGGTGGCGTCCCTGAAGGGCAAGTGCCGGGCGTCGCCGACCAGGTAGCGGGTGGGCCGGCCGAGCTGCGCCGCCGCCCGGCGCGCGGCCATGACGGCGCCCAGGGAGGGGTCAATGCCCACGGCCTCGTAGCCCTGCTGGCTGGCAGCGATGGTCCAGCGCCCCCAGCTGCAGCCAACGTCCAATAACCGGCGACCGTTGCCCGCCGGCAACGGCAGATGGGGAATCGGATAGCGATCGAGGCGGCCGATGAGGTGCTTGTACATCAGGCCATTGGTGGCGGCGATGAGGTAGGTGACCGCCGGGTCGATGGGACTCCCCTGCCGCGCCAGCGCCGCAATCCCCTGGCGCTCGTCGTCGCTCAGGCTGAGCGACGACAGGTACAGGTTGGTCGGGTCAATCGCGTCAGTGGCCGCGGTCAGCGACGCCGGCAGCACGTCGATCGTGGCAGCCGCGTCATCCAGCAGCATCACCGGCACGCCCTCGACGATCGGATAGCGGTGCCCGCCATCGCAGACCAGCTGCAAGCCATCGAGCCGCACGGCGTGGTGATCGCGCGGACAGGCCAGGTGATCCAGGAACCAGCGATCGATGACCGGGCGGTCGTTGACGCTCATGCCTCGACCAGGCCGACCAGCTCCGCGCCGAGTTGCGTCAGCGCCGATGGCTGCGACGTGATGGCGTGGCTGGCGTAGTGCGCCAGTACGGCCGGACGGGCGACCAGTGATCGGATGGCCGTGGCGATCGCATCGGCGGTCACCTCCGGCAACAGGACGCCGTTCACGCCGTTTTCGACGACGCGGCCGCACGAACGCGAGGCGATGATCGGCAGGCCGACGGCCTGCGCCTCGATCTGCGCCATGCCGAAGCCATCCGAGTGCGAGGGGAAGACCAGCGCGTCGCTCGAGGCGTAGTAGGCGCCAATCTCGCCGCGAGGCACGGCGCCGACGAATTCAATGGCCGGCTGCTGCGGGAACCGCGGCGGGATGACCATGCCGGGCTCCCCGACCAGGCGGAGGGTGACCGGAAGACCGGCGACCAGCGTCATTGCTTCGAGCAGCGCCGCCGCGCCCTTCACCACCGAGACGCTGCCGACAAAAAGCAGCCGCAAGGGACGCTCGGAAGTGAAGGATTCGGGGAACACGTGCGGCGGTGCGGGCTGGTCCGAACGGCCTTCGTAGGCCAGCGGCAGGACGCGCAGCCTGGCGGCGGCCACCCCCGCCCGCGTCACCGCCTCGCGCGACCACTCGGAATTGACCACGATGTGATCGGCCAGCGCGCACTCCTCGCGCCAGCGCGCGAAATACTCGATCGGCGGTCCCAGCGGGGCCGCGCCGTACTGGGGCGCCGCGTCTGCCAGCCGGCGCACCATGGCGAAGTGCTCTTCTCCGGGATCGATCTGGCCCAAGACCGTGAGCCACCCCCGCTGTTTGGCCAGCCGGAAAATCGCGCCCGCCGAGTAGCTGTGCGCGAAGACCGCGATCCGCTCCGACGAACGGGTCTCGCATTCCGCCAGCAGGTTGGCCGCGGCGTTCTGGAACCACTCGTTGCGCGCGATCAGCGCGTCCCATCCGGCGCGCCGCTGCAGGCGCCACTCGACCTCGTGCCTGACCAGTGACAGCGTGAGATCCCTGACCTCAGCCGACTCGAGATCCGGGTGATAGCGCTCGGCCAGCCGCCGCGACAACTGCCCCGGGATGTGGGCGACCGGGTTGCCGGGCCGGACCCAGGCGTCGGTCACCATCATGCGGAGGCGCGCCCGGCGATGGAGCGCCCGCGGTACTGCATAGTGCTCGCGCGCCCCGAGGTGGCAGCAAATCCATTGCGTGATCGGCGTCATGACGCCGCCGCGAGATGCGGCCCCGCGACCCGCCGATGCAGAAAGTGCCGCTCGCACACGGCGAAGCACAGGCAGCCGAAGGCGACCGCGGACGCGGCGCCGCCCACCGCGAGCCAGCCCGCCAGCGGCCGGGTGCCCGTGAGCTGGATCACGGCGGCGCCGAGCAGCGCGAGAAACGGAAAATGCACGATGTAAATGGTGAACGATCGCAAGCCGAGATATTCGAACAGGACGAGACCCGGGTGCCGGCGGTCAACCTGGGCTACCGCGAACGTGTAGACGGCAGCGGCGGCGAACACCGTCGCCGACAGGATCTTCACGTAGATGGAGGGCACGGCGATGTAGGCAAGCAGCGCGATCCAGAACACGACGACGGCCACGGCCGGAGACACGCGGTATGGCCGCGGCGAGGTCACATGTTCCGCGAGCGCGGCGCCCACGAGCCACGCCGGGTACCACACCAGCACGCTCGCCACGAACGGCACGGCCACCACCATCGACACGATAGTGAACGCCGCCGGCACGACGACGTAGGCCGCGAGCGCGCTGCGTTGCCTGGCCCACAACCAGAGCGGGTACCACGCGTAGTACACCACCTCATAGGCGAGCGACCAGAGCGGGCCGTTGGACCCGAAGTTCTGCCCCAGGCTCGACGGCAGCAACAGCAGCGCCGGCCCGATCGAGGCCGCCGTGTATCCGCTGTGCGCGAACGTGACGTCCAGGAGCGGATCGCCGGTCGCCGCCGCGTAGAGCCGCGGAAACCACGTCATGCCGATGGCATCGCAGGCGACCGTGGCCAGCAGCGCGAAGAGGTACGGGGCGACCAGCCGGTGCGCGCGCCGCTGGTAGAAGTGTGACGTGGCGAACGCCAGGGTGGCGCCCTGCGAGAGCCGGCGGGCAGCGCCAGCGTGGATGAAGAAGCCGCTGAGCGCAAAGAAGATCAGCACGGCCTCGCGGCCGAACCGGAACATCCCCGACGCGTAGACCAGCGGCACCTGCCAGCCGTCGTGAGGCTGGCGCATCCATTCCGCATGGCCGGCCCACAGCAGCCACCGCGCGTGCCCCGTAAGGACGTAGACGGCGAGCAGGCCCCGCAACGCATCGAGCTGATCGAGGCGAATCTCCGCTCGCGGCACCAGCGTCCAGCGCCACGGCGCCCCTAGCGCCATGCCGCCGCCACATGTTGCCGGCGAAGGCGCAGGTACGAGCGGACCGCCCGGGCCGGCAGCACCTGCCGCTGCCGGCGCCGTGCCAACGCCGCCGCCGGCGCCGTGACGAGGCCGCTCCACACACCGCGGCGCCGGCCATGGCGCAACAACCACTGAATCCGGTTGGCGCACTGCAGCAGCCCGATCCCCCACAGGCTCAAGGGGTAGCGGAGGAACGTCAGCAGCAGGATGTTGGACACGCTCGCGGCGGTCACCGCCGGATCGGCGTGGCGGGCGCGGTCGGTGTCGTGAAACACCCGCAGCCAGGGCGTGCGCAAAACGCGGCGGCCGCGCGCATGCAGCCGAAGCGCGAGGTCCACTTCTTCCATGCCATAGGCGGTGGTGAGCGGAACGTAGCCGCCGGCCTCGAGGTAGTGCTCCCGGCGATAGGCGCAGCCGCCGCCGGAAAAATCCGCGAGCCACTCGGCCGTGCGGGCGTCGGCGCCAACCACTTCGTCGGTGTGGTAGACGTGGCCGGTCACGATCGAGGCATCTGGAAAGTCGTTGAACACTGTCTGCACGCGCGCGAAGTAGTCGGGATCCACGGGGTAGGAGTCGTCGTCAAAGCTGGCGACGATGTCGTGCGAGGCCGCGACCACCAGGCGATTGCGCCCGCCGCCGGGCCCGACGTTGCCGGTGCTGACAATGACCTCGGCGGACGGGTCGGCCTGGCGGATGGCCGCCGCGCACTGCTGCCGGTTGCCGTCCACGTGCACGATCACCTGCGCGGGAGCCGGCCGGCAGGCGCGCAGGCGGTCAAGGGTGGCGAGCGTCTGGGGCACGCGCTCGAACGCCGTCACGATGGCCGTGATTGGCACGGTGAGATCGCCGGCGGACGGGCTCAGCGGATCCGCCATCCGGTGCGCGCCACGAAGTCGTCCACGTCGCGCACGGCGATCAGTTCGTAGCCGCCGTCCTCCGCAAACGAGGCGTCAACCGGCCGCAGCACCCGCGCCGGCGCCGCCACGAAGGTCTCGAATCCGCGCGCGCGCAGGTAGGCGATCACGTCCGACATGCCGTAGCCGTAGCGCCGATAGTGCGCCTCGCCCATCTCGCAGTTGATGCACGCGGCCCGCGCGATGGTGCCGGGCCCGCCCTTCAGGACGAGCAGCTCGCTGCCCTCGACGTCGATCTTCAGCAAGGCGATGGCGCCGGTGGCCGGGATCTCGAGGTCGAGCGTCGAACACCGCACCGGCAGCGTGCCCGCCTCATCGACCCGGTTCATGTCGTCGAGCTTGCCGTCCGACATCCGCGCCGTTCCCGCGGCGGCGCCGATGGCGAGGTTGCGCGCGTCGACGTTGGCGCGGCCGTTCAGCGCCAGGTTGCCGCGCAGGTACCCGTAGATGCGCGGGTGCGGCTCGAACGCGTAGACCCGGCCCGACGGCCCGACGCCGCGGCTGAGCAGCAGGCTGACCTCGCCGATGTTGGCGCCGACGTCCACCGCCGTCTCGCCGGGCCGGCAGTAGTCCCGGAACAGGTCCAGCCCGTGCACGCGCTCGCCGGCGTTGATCCACAGGTTGGCGGAGGTGTTGGTCGGGTAGAAGCGAAGGCGGTAGCCCTCCAGGGGAATGGTCAGGAAGCGCGACAGCCCTGACCAGGCGAGCACGCGCGCCGCCGCCAACCGCGCCGGACGCGGGTGGGCGCGCAGAACCGCAAGTGCGTGGGACACGTTCATGGGGCGGGCGTGGCCGGCCTACAGCCGCGCGCCATTGCGCCACTCGATTTCGGCAAGATCGGGAACGCGGTCGCCCAGCACGATGCGGCACACCGTGTCGGCGACGTTGGCCTGCAGGTACTCGCGCGGCGGCGTCCACGACGGCGCCACGGCGGTGGCCGCGGCGACCGCCGACAGGATGGCCGCCGGCGCGACGCCGGCCAGGATGTTCGATCCGCACTCCACCGTCTCAGGACGCTCGGTGACGTCGCGAATGGTGACGTTCGGCACGCCCAGGATGCAGGCCTCTTCCTGCACGGTGCCGCTGTCAGACAGCACGCAGAAGGCCGCCGTCTCCAACTTCACGAAATCGCAGAAGCCGAACGGCGGCGCGAAGCGCAGGCCCGCGGCGGCAGTGATGCCAAAGGCCTCGAGGCGCGCCCTGGTGCGCGGGTGCGTCGAACACACCACCGGCATCCGGTGGCGGGCGTGCAACTCGGTGAGCGCCGTCACCAGGCTGCGCAGGCGCGATTCGTTGTCCACGTTCTCGGCGCGATGCGCCGTCACCAGGAAGTAGCGGCCGGTCTCGAGGCCCAGGGTCTCGAGCACCGCGCTCGCGGCAATGCGGCCGGCATGGCGATCCATCACTTCCTTGATCGGGTTGCCGGTGACGACGATGCGCGAGGCCAGGATGCCCTCGGCGAGCAGGTTCCGGCGGCTGCCTTCGGTGTACGGCATCAGCACCGAGCTGCTGTGATCGATCACGCGCCGGTTGACTTCCTCCGGGACGCGGTCGTCGAAGCAGCGGTTGCCCGCCTCCATGTGATAGACGGGAATGCCGAGCCGCCGCGCGATCAGGGCCGACAAGCCGCTGTTGGTGTCACCGAGGATCAGCAGCCGGTCCGGGCGATGGCGGCGGAACAACGCTTCCGAGTGCTCCAGGATGCGGCCGATCTGCGCGCCGATGCCGGCTTCGCGGATGCCCATGTGCTCGTCTGGCGCCCGCACCTCGAGCTCGGCAAAGAACTGATCGCTCAAGCTGGCGTCGTAGTTCTGCCCGGTGTGCACGAGCACGTGCTCGGCGCGGCGATCCAGCAGGCGGATGACCTCGCTCAGCCGGATGATCTCGGGCCGGGTGCCGAGAATGGTCAGGATCTTCATCGCAGCAGCTCGCCGTCGTCGGTGGCGTCGTCCACCATCAGCCGGTACTTGATCAGCATGGCGGCAAGGTCGCGTTCGCTCAGCACGTGGTCCTGCGAGCTGAACTCCTTGTCGAGGGCGGCCTGCGTCGACGCGCTGGCGCCGACCTCCGGCAACAACGAGCCGATCGCGTACCACTTGCCGCGGTCCTTCACGCGAAACGCCTCTTCCTCGCTGATCAGGATCTCGTGCGTCTTCTCACCCGGGCGAATGCCGGTGACCCGCGTTTCGATTTGGCGATCGCCGATCAGGACCTTGGCAAGGTCCGTCATCTTGGCCGACGGGGCGCGGGGAATATAGGTGTCGCCGGCCTCGCCTTCGCGGATGGCCGCAAAGACAGTGTCCACGGCATCGTCGAGGCTCAGCAGGAAGCGGGTCATGTGCGGTGTGGTGATGGTGACCGGCCCGCCGCGCCGGATCTGGTCGTGAAACAGCGGGATCACCGACCCCCGCGACGCCAGCACGTTGCCGTAGCGGACGCAGACAATCCGCGTGCCCGGGCACCGCATGTTGCCCTGGATGAACACCCGTTCCTGGATCGCCTTGGTCATCCCCATCACGTTGACGGGCTTGCACGCCTTGTCGGTGGAGACGCCGACCACGGTCTGGACCGGCAGCTTCTGGGTCTCGATGATCGAGATGATGTTCTCGGGGCCCAGCACGTTGGTGCGGACGGCCTCGGTCGGGAAGTACTCGCAGGTCGGCACCTGCTTCAACGCCGCCGCGTTGATGACCACCGTCGCGTCGCGCAGCACCGAGGCCAGGCTCCAGCGATCGCGAACATCGCCAATCTGGAACTGCAGCAGGTCCTGCGAGTTGCGATAGATCACCTCGTCGGTCGCCGACCGGAGGTTCTGGTGCGCCAGCCGCATGAAGTGCTGCTTGGCTTCATCGCGGGAAAAGATCACCACGCGGGAGGGCCGTCCCATTTCGCCGCCAAGGACGCGCCGCGTCAGCACCTGGCCGAGGGAGCCGGTGCCGCCGGTGATCAGGACGTGCTGGCCTTCGAGGGGTTTCTGGTTGTCAGTCATGTTCAAGCAGCCGCAGCCATTCTGCATAGGGGGTGGGATCGGCGGCAAGGTCGGCGACCAACCGCGGCCAGGCCGGGCTGACGTAACCGGTGGCCGCCCGGAACGCGTCGCCATTCAACGAACGGTCGCTCACCGGATCGGCCGACGGCCTAATGCGGACGTCCATCCGGTAGGCCGCCGCGATCAGGTGGAGGAGGTCGTGCTTGCTGATCGCCGGACTGGCCACGTGATAGAGCCCGTGCAGCCCGGGGTGCGTGGCGATCAGGTTGGCAATCACCCCGGCGAGTTCGACGGTCGTCGAGCCCGCGTAGATCACCCGCTGGTAGCCGGTGACCTCGCCGTGATTCTGCGCCAGGAACCAGTCGAGCAGGGACTGGTGGGTGGTCAGCTCGCGGCCAATCATCGACGTCCGCAGCGTCACGGCCCAGGGATGCTCGGTTACCTCGCCCAGCATCTTCGATCGCCCGTAGAGATCGTCGGCATCGGCGGGATCGGTCTCGCGATAGTAGCTGCCGTTTCCGCTGAACACGCAGTCGGAGCTGATGTGGATCAGCCGGCCGCCCCACTCGTGCACCAGCGCCGCCAGCTGGTGCGGCAGCAACGCGTTGACCTGGATCGAGGTGATCGGGTCCTTGCCGGCGGCGCGCTGCTTGATGACCCCCAGCGCATTGACCACGACATCGGGCCGCCGCGCCCGCAGCAACGCGGCGAGCGCCGGCCAGTCGCGCGCGTCCACGCCCCAGCTGACGTCACGGCCGGCAAACAGCGGCAGCCGCGCCAGCCGCGACTCGCGCGGCGCGCGGATCGTGCACGAGACGCGGTCGAACCGGCCGTGCAGCAATTGGAACACCTTGTGTCCCAACATGCCGGCGCCGCCGAGGATGATTACGTCCATGCAATCAACGCGTGAGCCAGGCCACGGGAACGGCGGGCGCGAACATCACACGTCCGTAGTAGAGCACATCCCAGCAGGCGAGATTGCCGATGGCGACGAGCAGGAAGATCGATCGCCGGTCGTCGCGAGGCCGCTGCCGCGCCAGCTCGGCGCAACAAAGCACGAAGGCCGGCAGCGCGAACGACATGCTGCGTGACAGGTCATGCGCCGCCATCGACAACAGCATCGGTAGCGCAACCGCGCTCACCAACGCCGCATTGACCAACCGGGACGGCTCGGGGCGACCGGCGGCGACCAGGGCGACGACCCACCACCCGGCCTCGAGGCTGCTGGCCAGCAGCAAGGGCCAGGCGTAGAAGGTATGGGATAGCGCCAGCAGGCCGACTGAATCGCCCGCCACCGGCGCCCGCAACCCGACCGACGCCACCAGCCACCACCGCGCCCCGAGCCAAACTGCAACGACCGCCGCGACCAGCAGCAGCCACGTGGCGGCGTCCCGCCTCGCCCGCGATCCCGATCGCTGCCCGTGTAACCACTGAGACAGCAGGATCGCCGGAAACATCGCGATGGCCCGTTCATCGACGAACAGCGCGGCGAGGCACGCCGCGGCCAGGGCGGCGCGGTTGAAACGCTGAAGACAGACCACACCCAGCAGCGTGGCCACGGGATCGTAGAACGGGCTACCGATGAAGCCTTGGGCCCCGACGGATGTCGCCGCAATGCCCAGCGTCGCGAGCGACGCCGACACGCGATCGGCGGACGCCTGTTCGATGAGGCGGAATGCGAACAGAAGTACCAGGGCGCCGGCAACAAAATAGAGGGCGCTCAGTCCTTGCCGGCGCAGGTCCAAGGCGAAGCCAATGGCCGGCACCGTCAGCCGCAGATCCATGTTCCCGATGTGCTCGGCGTATTCCGGCGGCGAGGCTGGCGTCGACAGCGGGTGCGCGAGCTTCGCCTCATACGCCGGCCACACGGGGTGCTGCGACCACCCTCGCTTGTAGCTGGCGCCAACGGACAGCACGCAGCACACCAGCACCCAGGCGATTGGCCAGGCGCGCAGCCGGAGCGCCGCGGCCATGTGGCTGCGCAGCGACGGCCATCGGCCTTCGAGCTGGCGATCCACCTGCGACCACGTCGCAAACGCGCTACCGGGCAAAGCAGCCATCCAGCAAGCGCGCCTGCAGCACGCGTTCGTCAAACTCGCTCGCCAACAACGCCTGGGCGCGCGCCTGGTAAGTGGCGAGGTCCAGGCCGTCCCGGTGCAGGCGCGTCAATAAGTCGCAGACATCCTGCGGCGAACCGCTGTTGATGGTGAGCGGCAACGCCGCCTCCGCCGCCAGCCGCTGCACCTCGGAGGTCGCCGGCACATGGAAAATGACGGGACGATTGGCCGCCAAGTACTCGCTGATCTTCGTCGGCATGGCGAGGTTCGCAATCCGATCGAGTCGTGGGAGCAGGGAGAGCGGCAGGTAGAGCAAGTCGGCGTCTTCCAGCCGCTGCTGACAGGCCGCGTTGTCGACCCACGGCTCCACGTGGACGAAGTCGTACGGCTGCAACTCGGGCAGTGCGTGCTTGTCGTTGGCGGCCCCCAGCAGGGTGAGCGTGGCATCCATCGCAGTCCGCTGGCGGAACAGGCGCAGTCCCTCGACAAACGCCAGCACCGCATCCGCGCGAAACACGTTCATGCCACCGGCATAGAGAATGCGCCAGGCGTTGCCGAGCGGCCGCATGGGCGTCGCCGCCGGCCGGGGGGGCACGCCCTTGTGTAGTACCTGCCAAGCATTGCCAAACCGCTGCTCGTAGTCGTGCCGCATGAGATGCGAACACGCGAAGCGCGCGTTGGCGCCGACGACGATGTCGTGCAAGGCGCGCCGGCGCGCCGCGGTAAAGGGCAGCCCGAAACAGGTGTGGTGCCCTTCCCAGTCGTCCATCACGTAGAACACGAAGCGCACGCGCGGGAATCGCCGTCGCAGCCGCACCGCCGCAAACAGCACCCAGGGCGTCACCGGATAGGTCAGCACGGCCTCAATCTGGTGCTGTTCGATCGCCGCCGCCGCGCGAGACACCAGCGCCTGTTCCGCGAGCGACTGGCGAAGTTTCAGCAGCGGGTAGTAAGCCGCGTTGGCCCAACCAGGCACCCACGCCGGGCGCCGCGGCATGTCGAATGGGACCGAATGTCCGCGGACTGTGCCGGCCGAAGGCGGCAGGTGCGACGGGTAGGCCTGGAAGAGCCGATCCTCGGGGAAGGTGGCGAGTAGGTTGCCGAGCGTCTCCCCAATTCCATTCCCATACCTGACGGGATAGTCGCCGAGCACAAGGAGCCGGCCGGTCCGCGTGCTCACGCGCCCGACCCGGGAAAAAGCGCCGGCTCGTTGCGGTTGGCCGGCGGCACCCAGGTAAGGCACGACCCGACGCCGCGCAGGCGGCCCCACCACGCCGAGGGAAGCGACGGGCTCCAACCCTTGCGCAGCGAGGCCACCTCACTGATCGCCTGGAAAATCATCCACAGCATCACGTGAGCCAGCGCGCCGACACGGGAGGCACCGAACGCGCGCATGACGATGGCATAGCGCGCACGCATGGACTGGAACTGGTAATCGCGCGAGTGGCTGCGGCCTCGCGGATCCTCATGATGCACGCACCGCGCTGCGGGCACGAACAAGACCCGCCAGTGCCGGCTCAGGCGATAGCCCAGATCGAGATCCTCGCCCGGCGAGCTGCCGCTGAAGTACGGCGCGAAGCCGCCCACCGACACGAACGCCGCGCGCCGGATCGCCGAGACGCCGCCGCCGAGCCATTCGGACGGCATCGGCCGCTCGACCGTGATCGGAAACCCATTGGGCAAGGCCGCTCCAACCAGGCGCCCCGGCTCGAAGGCCACGCGTCCGCTGGCCACCAGGCGCCGGTAGACGCGCCACAAGGCCGTGGGCGGCGCCAGCGGTTGATTGACGAGCCGGCCCATCGTGGCGCCGACGGTCCGGTCGCCCCAGATCGGCGCGAACAACGATTCCGCCCACGCCGGCGCCAGTTCCACGTCGTCGTCGAGCAGCAACAGGTTGTCGTGCCTCGCTTGCTGGATGGCGAAGTTGCGCTGCGCCGCGGCATTCTTCTCCGCAAAGGGAAAATACCGGACCTCGACGCCGGCGGCGCCCCAGCGCGGATCGCCGGTGACGGCTCGTGTCTCGGCGTCGGCACCGCAGTGCACGACGATGACCTCGGCGACCGGCACGGTTTGCCGCGTTACGCTTTCGAGGCACAAGCGCAGCATGTCGGCCCGGCCGACGGTCGGGATGATGCCCGAGATCTCGCGTGCCGGCGGTGACGTCATCGCGCTTCACCGGGCCTCGAGACCAGGGTGCGCCGCCAGCCGGCCATCGTTTCCGTCACGGAGAATCCGACACACTTCCACATCAGGCGATACAGCAGCGGCTCCGAGGTGGGCTGGAATCCCGGCGCCGAGCGGCGCAGCGCCGCCAGTGCCTGGTGCGCGCCCTCGCGATCATCTTCGCGCCAGGCCACGCGGGCCATGCCGAAACGGGCTTGGTTGATCGCGGCGTGTCGCGCCGTCGTGAGCCGTCCACGAGCGCACAGGAACTCTTCGGCCGCCTGCTCGATCTCCAGGCGCCGTTTGCGCACTTCGGGCCGGTTGCCGGTGCTGACGCTGGACGCGCCCCACACGCGCCACACCGCCCCGTTTGCCTCGCAGTACGCGAACCGCTTGCCGGCGATCAACAGCCGCAGGTAGAGATCGTGCTCCTGGCACACGCGCTGCCGCTCGTCCCACCCTCCAACGTCGACAATCGCCTGCTTGCGCCAGAGCGGCGCGCCCGTCTGCGGCAAATACCAGAGCGCGAGCAGCACCCAGAGGTCGCGCGGCTCTGGAATGCGCAACACTTCGAGGCCTTCCGCGCGGCCGTCAGCATATTCGACCGCAACCGGGCCGTAGACGACGTCCGCGTCCTGGTGCGATGCCAGGAACCCAACTTGGTTCCCAATCTTGTCTGGCAGCAGGTAGTCGTCCGCGTCGAGGTATTGCAGCCACTGTCCCCGAGCCCGTGACAGCAGGCGGTTGCGCGCATGATTGCCGCCGAGATGCGGAGCCGCCTCGAACACCACCGCATCACCGAATCCCCGGACGATGTCGGCGCTGCCATCAGTGGAACCATCGTCGACGACAATGACTTCCTTGTCGGCCCACGTTTGCGCCAGCGCGCTCTCGACGGCCTGGGCGATCCAGCGCTCGGCGTTGTAGCAAGGAATGAGGATCGAGACGAGCATGGTCAGCAAGCCCAGGGCATCGGCGCGATTGGGGCGAAGGTCGTGGTCAGGCGCTCGCTGCCGGCGAACCGCTCGGGGTATTGCAGCCGCTCCACGATCTCGACGATGTGGGCGCCGAGCGCTCCGTCGAGACGCGAGGCGCGCTGCTCGCCCGCGGCGTCGGCGAGTTCCGCGGGACCGCGACAGAAGTCCACCGGCTTGCCAGGCGCCGACATCCGGCCGGCGACCGGCCGCACCAGCGGCAGCCGGCGCGAAAACAGCACGTCCGCGCCGGGCACCGGCACGCGGGCCTCGAGCCAGCGGTGCAGCGAACGCGCGCGCCCTGCCAGCCTGGACTGCCAGGGCCCCATTGCTGACGGCCGCAACATGACCGGGCCGCCATCATCGCGAACATTGCCGACAAACAGCACGCCGGCATCGCCCACGACCGTGATCGACTTGTCGCGCGGGGCGACCAGGCCGCACGTCACGCGGGCCGCGACGCCATTCGCATACTCGATGCCGCCGACGGTGAAGTCGGGCGCCATGCCATCCACGGCAATGCCCTTGTCGGGGATCAGGCACGAGGCGAAGGCCTGCATGCGCAGCGCCGGACCGAGCATCGCGGCCAGCCAGGTCAGCACGTACCCGGCATGTTCGAACGTGCAGCCGACCTCGAACTCGTCTTTCGCCGGCCAGGGCACGCCGCTGTCGTTCTTCCACTGCCACGGCGCCATGCGAGGGGCAATCATCCCGTCATCGAAGTTGGCGTAGACCACCCGCACCTGGCCGATGGCGCCGTCGCGGACCGCCTTCCACAGCGTCTGCGCCGTCTCGCTGAGCACGCTGCACGGCGCCGAACCGAGGTAGCGCTGGCGCGCGGCGGCCAGATCGACCAGCGCGGTGGCGTCGGCGGTGGTCATCGCCAACGGCTTCTCCGAGTAAACGTGCTTGCCGGCCTCGAGGCAGGCCCGGTTGATCTCGAAGTGCGCCCGTGGGTTGGTCAGGTTGATGACCAGTTCGACGCTGGCGTCCTGCAGCACGTCGGCCAGGCTCGCGTAGGCCCGGCCCGGCCAGCGCGCCACGAAGGCGCGCAAGTGATTGGGGTTGTTATCGTAGGCGCCCACCAGCGTCAGGTGCGGATAGTTCGACAACGTCCGGCCGTAGAACTCCGCCACGTAGCCGCAGCCGACAATCGCGACGTTCATGCGCGGTGGTGCTCCACCTTGCGGATGGCCGCGGCGATGTCGGCCATGTCGGCCTCGGTGCCAAGGAACGTGCTGCCGGCGATGTAGACGATCTCGGTCGCCGCTTGATCGGCGACCGGCGTCGGCATGGCCCGGACATACTCGGGCCGACGCTGCATCAGCGCTTGCATCACCGGTTGCTGGGCGATGGTCGCCGCGTAGCCGCGGTGCATCGGCACGCCCTCGGCCTTGACCGCGTCCACGAACGCGTCGATCGGCAGTCCGCCGCAAGCCTCCGCCTGGTAGCGCATCACGAACATGTACATCCCGTGCTTGCGCACCGAGGGATGCGTGTCCAGGGGGCGCACGCTCTTGGCGCCAGCGAGCAGCGCCCGCAGGGCCTGGAAGTTGACGGCCCGCTCCGCCTGCTGCGCCGGGAAGCGCGCGAAGCGATGCATCAGGAGGGCCGCCTGGTACTCCGTGGGCCGGATGTTCCAGCCGAGCGACGGGTGCTCCCACCGCGCCCCGAGCTCGGGCGCCCGGCCGGCGTTGTGAATCGCGTGGGCGCGCTTGAAGACGCCTGTGTCGTTGGTGGTCAGAATGCCGCCCTCGCCGCTGGAGAGGTTCTTGGCGGACTGAAAACTGAAGGCCGCCGCCTCGCCCAGCGAGCCGACGGGACCACTCTCCCATTCGGCGCCATGCGCCTGCGCGGCGTCTTCGATGACGACCAGTTGATGCTTGCGGGCGAGGGCCGTGAGCGCGGTCATGTCCGCGGGCTGTCCGAACTGGTGGACCGGCAGGATCGCCCTGGTCTTGCCCGGGACGATGGCCTCCTCCACCCGGCGCGGATCGAGGTTGAGGGTACCGCGTTCCACGTCCACGAGCACAATCCCGAACCGCCGATCCAGCGGCGCCGTGGCGCTGGCGATGAACGACAGGTTCGGGACGATCACCTCGCCGCCGTAGTCGAGGCCGTCGTGGTCGAGCACGGCCGCCAACGCAATGCGCAGCGCGTCGGTGCCGTGCGGCAGCAGCAGGGCATGACGGCACTGGCAGTACGCCGCCCAGCGCTCGGCGAACGCGCGCTGGCGCGTCTGCGGAAGGCCTTCGACGCCGGCCAGGAAGATCCGGCGGAAGGCCGGCTCGACCTGCAGGACCCATTCCCGAAGTGTGGCGTCATGACCCGACGGCCACGGCCGTAGGCGTTGATCACGAACCGGCTTGCCACCGTTCACCGCGAGCGGACCGGTCAGGCGGGCGCGCGATCGCGGCAACCGGCCAAGCGTTTGCCGGGCGGTGCCGAGTACCGCTTTGCGAAGCCAGGCGTTCATGCGATTAGCGCGCCTCCATTTCGACCAGCAAGCCGAACTCGGATGACCGAACCGGTGCCAGCCGGCTCAGGCCGGTGAGGGCCGCGGCCTTCGTCACCGCCGTCTCGAGCCATCGCCAGGCGGGCGATGGCTCGAACCCGGGCTGCACGACGAAGGCATCGCCCGCGGTCAGGGACTGCGGCACGGGAGGCGTCCACTTGCGGCGGACGAGCGCCCTCAATCCGATCGCGACCGCGGTCGGTGGCGACACGGGGTCGATGGTCTCGGTCACCCGCGCCGCATCCGCGCACTGCCGCAACCAGAAGCCGCGCGGGAACAGCGTGACCAGGTCTGGCGGTGGCGCCGAGTCGATCCACAGTTGCCCCCGCAGGTACAGGGCCTCGCGGTTCGGCGCGTTGAAGAACAACCGGCCGCCGGGCTTGAGCCACGACAGGAGCTGACGCGTCAATCCGACCGGATCGCCGACGCAGCCGATCAGGCCGACGTGGTAGATCACGTCATACGGGCCGCGTGCCGCGACGGTCGGCGAATCCGCCACCGCGAAGTGGTCGCCGAAGGCGGCGGTGGCGGCCGTAATTGCATCCGGCGAGGTGTCAACGCCGAGGATGTCCCGACCCGCGAGAATGGACGCCGCCGCGAGGTAGCCCCGCGAGCAGCCAACCTCGAGGATGCGAGCCGATGCCGGCAGGCGATCCAGCCGGTCGAGCACGGCGCGGTATTTCGGCGTCGCCGACAGCAGCGCGCGCAACCCGGCGAGGTCGCCGCGGGCGAAGAGCTCGCGGCACTGCTCGCCCAGGCGCCGGTAGTAACCGTAGTACGACAACGCACCAGACTGGTGCAGGCGGTCGTAGACGTCGCCGGTGTGCGGCGTGAAGCGGCAGCCGCACGACGGGCAGTCGTAGACCACGCAGGCAAAGCCGGTCAGGTAGTCCACCGTCCCGGCGACGAGGGCGCCAGGGCGCCCGCACACGCGGCAGGTGGCGGCACCGGCGATCATCGCGCGCCGGCCTGGCGGGTGAAGAGGTGGTTAGCCGCGGCTTCGGCGTTGGCGCCCTGCGACGCGCCCTGCGACACGAACTCGAGCCCGGCGCCGCCGAGGAAGGCCATCGCGCGATCGCGCTCAGCGCGGTCGGTGACGCTCAGTTCCACCATGGCCGAGACCAGCCGGCGGTCGCGCAGCGTCGCCGACGCGCCCTGCAGGATCGGCCACTCGAGCCCATCGACGTCGATCTTGAGATGCGTGGGAAAGGCCGGGGCGAACCGGCCGATGAAGTCGTCGATCGTGAACCCGATCATGCCGTGCGTGACGTTGCCCTGCCCGCTCGAATACCGCGAGGCCTCGCCGGTGGCGCTGAACTGCGACATCGCCGTGCCGATCTCGGCGGAGTCGAGGTTGAGCGTGCCCAGTTCCGTCGCCCCCGACAGCGCGACGCAGTACGACTCGATGCGGGCGCTCAGCGCGTTCAACTGGATGTTGCGTGTCAACGCGAAGTAGTTCGCGGCCGACGGCTCGAACGCGAGCACGCGGCAGCGGCGCCGCGTGGCGGCGTACAGGCTGAAGACGCCGACGTTGGCGCCGATGTCCCACAGGACCGCGTCGGCGGGCAGCGCGTCGATCCACTGGATCATGTCGGGCTCTTTGTCCAGGACACCGGCCGCGCGCGACCGCAGCAGCGGCGACGGCGCGAAGAACGTGATCGCGTCCCCGCCACCCAGCGCCAGCGTGACCGTGGCCTCGCGCGCCAGGCGGTCGAGGGCCTCGGCCCGCAGCGCCGGATCGACCAACCGCAGCGGCAGGCTGGCGGTCCGCCGCAGCGCCCCCCGCATCAGCGACCTCACGCCCATGTCATCGCCAGAACACCGAGCCGCCGGCCCGCCGGAACGGCGCTGGAATCTGCTCCGCCGACGGCAGGCCGAATTCCTGCCGGATCGCGGCGGTGGCCAGGCGCATGGTCGGCAGCAGCCGGACCGCCCAGCGGGCGGCGCGTAGTCCCGAGCGCAATTGGTAGCCGTTGGCCCCGCCCGAGGTGGACATCGAGTCGCCGTGATTGATGACGACGTTGCCCGCGAACGGCAGCGGCGCCAGCGGATGCCCGAGCTCCCGCATGTAGTCGTTGTAGTAGGCGATGCCAACCGCCGCCAGGACGTTGATCTCGCGCTGGTGCGACGCGAGGATGGTCATGTAATTCTGCTCGCCGCCCCGGATGATGCGGTCGGCCCAGGGCCCCGAAAACGGCGGATGCGTGAACGTCAACAGATCGGTGAGAACGATGACACAGGGGCCCGAGCTGGGGCTGGCGATGCGGTGGAGCCGCATGACCTGGCCGCCGTAAGTAAAGAACCGCTGCGTATTAGTGTACCAGCCATTGCCGCCACGATGCGTCTCGAGGTGCGCGCCAATGCGGTTGCTGACGTGATCGTCGGCATCGTTGAAGATCACGTACTCGGCGCCGGCGTCGCCGGCCCAGCGGGCGCCCGCCGACAGCTTGAGCACCTTGTCGGTCACCATCGAGTCGAAGTTCTTCGCCGGCAGCGCCGCGTCAATCGGCAGGAACTGCACCCGCGGATCCCGGGCCAGCGGCGAGTCGGGAATGTCGTGGCAGCCGATGGCCACGCGAATGTCGCCGCGGGTCTGCGCCAGCATCGATCGCACGACCTGCTCGAGCAGCCACACGTGATAGGCCCAGTCGTCGGCCAGCGCACGTGCGCGAAGGGAGGTCGCGAACGCAATCATCGGCATTCACCCATCCACCGTGTCACGACGCCGGCGCCGGGCGGTATTCATCTTCCGGCAAGGTGCCGTGGGGACCGGCACATTCGGCACGCGTCGAATGGCCTACCGGATCGGCTCGGTGGACAGGCTCGTGCTTGGCGAGAGTTTCGATAGTGATCCCTTCCTCGCCGCGATGCCGGACTACGCGCTTCCGGCCGACGCCATCGTCCCGGACGTCGGCGCGCACATCGGCACCTTCAGCCAGCTAGCCGCCGCGAAGGCGCCGCGCGGACGGGTGTATGCGATCGAAGCCAGCCGGGAGACGTTCGACCTGCTCACCGCAGACGTGGCCTTGAGCGGACTGGCCAATATCAGGGCCGACCATCTCGCGCTCGCGGATCGAGAGGGCGCCATCGAACTGCATCACGATCCGGACGGCAACTGCGGTCATTCGATCACCGCACCGCTGAGCGGCTCGAGCGAGTGGGTGGCGGGCACGACGCTCGGACAATACCTCGACACCCGGGACGTCAGATCGGTCCGGGTCGCAAAGTTCAGCTGCGAAGGCGCCGAGTTCCCGACCCTGCTGTCGAGCTCCGGAGTAGTAATGGCGCGCATCGAACGGATGATCGTGCTCTACCACTGCGATCTGGTGGACGAGACGCCCGAGTCCCTGGTGAGCCATCTCAACGCCCACGGTTTCGCGACCAGCATCACCAATCAGACCAAGGACCGCGGCTGGATCCTCGCCACCAGGCGGCCGTCCGGCGAGGCGCCGCCCTAAGTCTAGGGAACCAGGGCGAAGGAGTGATCGGCCAGAAACGTGCCGTCACGGCTGGTCGGTAACTGGCCGCTGCCGTAATAGTCGCCGGCGACGACTTCAAACGAACCGGCCGGCCTCAGCCAGTCGGCGACGTCGCCGCCAACCGTGGAAAAGAGGTTGTAGGTGAAGCCGCCGGGAATCAGGGCCACGCGTGGCAGCTGCACGCGCAGGGTGAAGTCGCCGGCCGGGGTGGCCGGGAGGTCGCCTCCGGCATAGCTCGTGGACCACGTCGTCACGCGCTGGCCGGCGAAATTGTCGATGCCGATCGAGACGTGGAGCGACCGCAGCGGCGCCCCGGAGGCGTTGCGCATGCGGAGCTCCATGACGCCGGGGCTGCCGGCCACCAGCGACGGAATGGCGGCGCCCTCGGCGTCGAGCCACCGCACTTCGGCGAAGCGGATGGCGCCACTGCCCTGCCGATCGGCACGACCAAGGATGGCCGTCGCCGTGCCCCTGTTAGGCTCGTTGGCATAGGCCGCGATGACCTCACGCACGGGACCCATCTTCTTGACCCGGCCGCCGTCGAGCAGCAGACCGGTCTGGCACAGGTTCTCGACCGTGGCGAGGTGGTGGCTGACGAACAGGACGGTGCGGCCGCCGCGCGCCGCCGCGTTCATCGTGCCCAGGCACTTGCGCTGGAACTCGGCGTCACCCACCGCCAGGACCTCGTCGATGATCAGGATCTCCGGCTCGAGATGGGCGGCCACGGCAAAGGCCAGCCGCACATACATCCCGCTGCTGTAGCGCTTGACCGGAGTATCGAGAAATCGCTCGGTGCCGGCAAAATCGACAATCGCATCGAACTTGCGGGCGATCTCGGCCCGCGACATGCCAAGGATCGCGCCGTTCAGGAAGATGTTGTCGCGCCCGGTCAGTTCGGGATGAAAGCCGGTGCCGACCTCGAGCAGGCTGGCGGCGCGGCCCCGCAGGACCACGCGGCCGCCGGTGGGTTCGGTAATGCGGCTGAGCACCTTGAGCAGCGTGCTCTTGCCGGCGCCGTTGCGGCCAATGATGCCGAGCACCTCGCCCCGCCGGACCTCGAACGACACGTCGGTCAGCGCCCAGAAATCCTCGGCGGCGGGCACGGGCGGCGACGTCTGCGACCGCAGGCGCCGGAACGGCGCCGTCACCTTCTGAGCAATGACGTCGCGCAGCGCCAGGTAGGGCTGGCGGGCCTGCTGATGCTGGATCCGGTAGCGCTTGCTCAGGCCCTCGACGCTGATGATCGGTTCGTCCATGGCGATCAGATCACGTCGGCGAAGCTGCGTTCCATCCGCCGGAAATACCAGACGCCAAGGGTCAAGGCGGTGGCGGACACCGCCACCGAGATCAGCAGTGAGTACGGATCGATCGGCGTGCGGCCGTTCAGGATCGACCAGCGGCAGCCGTCGATGATGCCGACGAGCGGATTGAGCGCATAGAGCGGACGCCAGCGGAGGGGCATGTTGCTGGAGGCAAAGGCGATCGGCGACACGAACAGCCCGATCTGGATGAGCAGCGGCACCACGTAGCGGAAATCGCGGTACTCGACGTTGAGCGCCGCCAGGAACAGGCCGATGCCTGACGCCAGGGCGACCGCCAGCAGCATGAAGACCGGCAGCGCCAGGATGGTCCAGCCCGGCGCAAACCCCTGCCACGCCATCACCACCGCCAGCAGCGCGAGCGTCACCAGGAAGTCCACCAACGCTGTCGCCACCGCGGCCAGCGGCACGATCAGCCGCGGAAAGTAGACCTTCGAGATCAGGTTGGTGTTCGCGATCAGGCTGGAGGAAGACTCACTGACCGCGCCGGCGAAGAACTGCCACGGCAGCACCGCCGCGAGGACCAGGAGGGCATCGGGTACGGCGCCGCGCTCGATGCCGACCAGGCGGCGGAACAGCACGAACACCAGCATCGTGATGGCCGGGCGGATGATCGCCCAGGCCACGCCGATCGCCGTCTGCTTGTAGCGGACCGCCAGGTCGCGCCACGCGAGAAAGAACATCAACTCGCGATAGCGCCACAGATCGCGCCAATAGTTGGCCGAGGCAAGCCCCGGCTCGATGACCAAACGCATGGGTGTGGGGGCCGCGCTGGCGCGGCCTAGATGAGGCGCTGCCGGACCTTGATGGTGTCGTTCGGCCGGACCAGGTCGGACATCTCGGCATCGACCTCGATGTCCTTGCCGTTGACCTTGCGGGTGATCTTGATACCCCGCGACGAACCGCGCTCGGTCAGGCCGCCGGCTTCGGCAATCGCCTGCTGCACGGTCATGCCGGGACGCAGCACGAACGCCCCCGGGGTCCTGACGAATCCCGTGACGTAGTAGCGTTCGGCCGCCTGGACGATGATGGTGTCGCTGTCCTGGAGCAGCACATTGGCGGTGAAGCGCCCGGCCTTCAGGTCCTCGATGCTGACGCGCAACAGTTCAGCCGTTTCGGTGCTGTCCGGCGAGGCCGGCGCCGCGGCCACCGCCGCCGCCATGCCGTCCTTATAGCGCTGCACGATGATCGTCGTGCCGGCGGAGGGCGTGAACGAGCCCGCCTTGGCAATCACCTCGAGCAGCGTGACCTGGCCTTCGATGGTGTACTTGCCCGGCGCCTTGACCTCGCCCATCACGTAGATCGAGCGGCTCCGGTACTGCGAGATCTCGACCGAGACCTGCGCACGCAGCACGTAGCCGTCCCGCAAGCCGGTGGCGATCATGGTCTCGACTTCGCTGAGCGTCTTGCCCCTGACCGCGATGCGCTGGAGGTACGGAAACGTGATGGTGCCGTCGGAGTCCACGCTGAAGGTCCCACTCAAGGCCGGCTCGTCGAACACCTTGATGGCCAGGACGTCCGAGGGACCAATCAGGTAGGTCGGGCTGACGGCGATCGGCGCGGGGACGCCTTGCGCGGCCCACAGGCCCGTCGTCATGGCCGCCACGAGGAACAGGAGCGAGGTCAGTTGTTTCACCATGGTCAAAACGCGTAGGCCCACGATAGGAAGATGCGCGTCCGGTCGTAGTTCCGTTCGACGAACACGGGCGACCGCCGCCGTGACACCTCGTAGTTCACCGCCACGCGCGTGCGGTTGCGCAAATTATAGCCAACGCTGGCGCCGGCGGCATCCAGGGAGTCGCGCCGGGCCGGAATGCCCTCGCGGTAGCCGTAATCGAAGATCGACTTCGACCCCCGGACCTGGACGTCCACCTCACCGAAGAGCCGGTGGGTATAGGCGAGATTGCCCGAGGTCTCCACGTAGTAGGCCTCGGTCGCGTCGAAGGAATACTGGAGATCCCGGTTCACGCTCAGGCTCAGCCGTCCAACCTCGAGGAAGGGATACGTCACACCCGCCTGGACGGCCATGCCCCGGTACCGCTCAACAAGCGGATCGACCGGCTTGAAATCCCGGTAGGTGACGGCGATGTTGCCCGACACGAGCGCCTCCGCGCCAATGCGAAGCTCGGCAGTCAGCGCGCGGTTGTCGCTGTTGCGAAGGGCAAGGGCTTCGAACCGGTCCTCCTGATAGGCCGCGTAGACGGTCAGCGAGGTCAGCGGCGTCAGGTCGGTCTTCACGCCCAATGAGTAGGTGTTACTGTCGTGGTTGAGCGCGGTGGACAGCTCCACGCCTTCTTCCACGGCGTTGAAGAACTTGCTGCGGTAGCGCGATGCCGCCGCATAGACGAGCTGGTTCGGACCCAGGTCGAAGGCGAAGCCGCCCGACAGTTCCTGTTGGTTGCGGTCGGCGCGGGTATCGATCTCGCCATTCGGACGGGTGCGGCTGCGCGTCTCGCCGCCGCCGAAGAACGGATGCATGCGGCTGATCAGAAAGTCCACGCGGCCCCGGTATTCGTGTCCGACCGAGCGTTCGTTCGTGTAGGTCCGGTAGTAGGCCAACTCGGAACCGGCGTAAAGCGA
This sequence comes from Vicinamibacterales bacterium, assembly GCA_041659285.1. Lineage (NCBI taxonomy): Bacteria > Pseudomonadati > Acidobacteriota > Vicinamibacteria > Vicinamibacterales > Vicinamibacterales bacterium. Next base: position 299,510 of record JBAZYO010000007.1, read on the forward strand.
CAGCTTCGCGAACCTGACGACGGAGAACACCGACACGTCAGGCGTGCCGCGGAACACATAGTCTTCCTTGGGGTTGTCGTGTTCGTCGAACACGTTGGAGTCCCAGCCCAGCTCCTCGACGACCAGCCCGGGCGCCAGCTTCACCGGCCCCCAGTTGAACACGCCGCTGGTCGGCTCCGTGGCGGCGAGGGTTTCAGTCAACGGCCCGGCACCGACGTTCTGCGCCGCGGCCAGCCGCGGCCCGGCGATGCACAGGCTCATACAGATCAAGACGCGGCACACGTGGATAAAGCCGGAGTCCCGGACCATCATCGCTTCCCTCCGCTCTTCACATCCGAGGGCCCCGCGCCCGTCACCACGACGAATGAGCCGTCGAGCTCCGGATCCGCCTCCACGCGGAGGAACCGGCCCGAGGCGTCGTACACCAGCCGGCGATTCGCCCGGCCGCTGGAGAACGTGGTATCGAACTCGGCCAGCCGGAGAACGGTCCCCTCGTAGCGGTCCCACCGGTCCGGACGGCCGTCGGCGTTGGTGTCTTCCTCGGCGCGAACCATCACGCCGTCACGAAAGTACTCGCGCCGGTCAATCTGGCGGTCGCGCCGCCGCGAGTGGTCAACCCGGCTCTCGCCCGCGACCGCGCTCACCCAGGTCCACGTGTCTTCGATGCCGTCATTCATGCTCGAGGTCCCTACTCGCGTCAGCGCCGACCGTTCGTCGAAATATTCCCAGCGATCGATCCGGCCGTCGGCATCGGCGTCGGCTTCCCCGCGCAGCGGGCGGTTGCCGTCGAAGAAGGCCCACTGGTCGATGCGGCCGTCGCCGTTCTGGTCCGCGGTCAATTGCACCAGTTGGCGCGTGTAGTTGTCGTAACTGGGAACCGTGAGTCGCCGCTCACCAGCATCGTCGCACGCCAGCGACGTGGCGACTACCAACGCCATCAACGTTCCGGTCGAGAGCCCCTCGCTCCAGCCAAGCATAGCTTCGCCCTCTCAGTTACAGACATAATACGACATTACACGCCAATACATGACTCAATAGGACTAGACATCGACACATTGCCGGTATCCGCCTGGCAGGGAGTCTTATCGGCGCGAGACGCCATGTGCGTAACTGAGAACCAGTGTAGTGGGAAGGAGCGCGCCAGGCAGGCGGCCGCCAGGGGCGCGGCCGGCGCGCCGAGTGGCGAACCGGCCCCTGGCGACGGGCGGCGGGTGGAGGTTACCGGTACCAGCTCCCGTAGTGCGACGAGTTGGAGCACACCCCGCTGGTGTTGTGGTTGTGATTGCTGCCACTGCTGTTCCGGTCGTCACGGTCGTCACCGCTGCGATACCAGCCGTCGTTGTCGTTGCAGCGGCTCGTGCGCGAGTGCTGTTCGTCACAGTCGCGGTCGTGATTGCTGTCGCGATCGCAATCGCTGTTGTGGCGGTGGTCGCGATCGCAATCGCGTTCGCGATCGTCATTGCCGTCGTGATCGCCGTCATGGTCGTGGTCGTCGCCACAGCCGTCGCCGTCGGTGTGGCTCGACACGGTCACCGACACGGTGGCGGTGGCGGCGCCATTGCCGTCGCTGATCGTGTAGCTGAAGCTGGTCGTGCCGACCCAGTTCGAAGGCGGCGTGTACTTGACCGTGCCGTTGGCATACTTCACCACGCTGCCCTTGGCGGGCTGGGTCACGGCGGTCACGGTCAGTGTGTCGCCGTCGGGATCGGAATCGTTCGCGATCACCGAGATCGTCTTCGCGGTGTTCTTCGTCGTCGTCAGGCTGTCGGCGGCGGCGACCGGCGGCCGGTTCCTGTCGAGCACCGTCCAGGTGAAGGTGGCGGTTGCCGTGAGGCCCGAGTCATCCGTCACCGTCAGCGTCACGTCATAGCTGCCGGCGGCCGAATACGCGAGCGTGCCGCCGATTTGCCCGGTGGCCGGGTTGATCGACAAGCCCGGCGGCAGGCCGGCGGCGCTGTAGGTCAGGTCGTCGCCATTCGGATCCGTGCCGACGACCTGCACGGAGGCGGCATCACCCTCGTAGTTGGTCTGGTTCGCCGCGGTTACGGCGGGGGGCTGCAGGCCCCCCGGGCAGCCCAGCAACCCGTTGTTGACGGTGCCCTCGTGGTAGTTCAGGTTCAACGACTCGAGAATGCCGTTGAGCATCGAGATCGAAACGCCGCTCGGCAGCGCGCTGGTCTGACCGCCAATGACCTTGTTGGCCATGACCAGGATCTGGTTGACGCTGGAGCCGGCCAGCGGTCCCGACAGCATGACCAGGTCGCCAAGGCCGGACTTGGTGACGCCCGCCGCGGAGAAGTCCACCGCCAGGCGCAGCGCCAGAAGTTGCGCCGCGAAGTTGCCCGCCGACGAGCTGGTCGGATTGACCGCGCTCGAAGTGAGCACCGCCGGCGTCCCACCCTGCGGCAGGAACACGGCAATCGCCGCCGCGCTGGTGAACTTCAGCGTCTTCGTGCCGCCGATGATCACGAAGCCCCCCGGATACACGCGGGCGAAGTTCGTGGCCAGCAGTTGGCCGGGGTTGTTGCCCTTCGGTTTTGCGCCCCAGCCACCCTGCGAGTAAGTCGTGAAGCCCGAGTTGGTGCACGACTGCGCCGCGGTGATCGTGACGGTCACCGTGGCCGTGGCCGTGCCGCCCTGGCCATCACTGATCGTGTAGGTGAAGGTCACCGTGCCGACGAAGCCGGGCGTGGGCGTGAACACCACGAGGTTGCCGGACGTGGTGACCACGCCCTCACCACCGGTCGGTTGCGTGACGGCGGTGACGCTCAGCGTGCCGCCATCCGGGTCGGAGTCGTTGCCCAGAACGGTGATGCTGACGGGCGCGGCGCCCACCGAACTGGCGGTGTCGTTGGCCGCGACCGGCGGCAAGGTGCCCAGGATGGTCAGCGTGCCTTCAACGAACGTGAGGTCGTAATTCGGTCCGGCGGTCAGTGCGCCCTGACGAATCGTGTAGCCGCCGAGCAGCTCACCGGCGTCGCGCACCAGCGCGCCCGAGAAGCTATCGGTGCCGACCAGCGGGCCACCCGAGGTGATCGTGTAGGTCAACGGCGGGTCGATCAGGCCGAGGAACTTGTTCACCGACGTCGCCGTGACCGTAATCGGCCGCTGGGTAATGGTGAAGGTGCCCGGGTTGCTGGCGAAGATGTAGTTGCCCGACGCGCCTCCCGTGGCCGTCGCCGTCGTGTCGTAGCCACCGGCGGTCTCGCCGCCGACGCGGGTCGTCGTGAACGTGATGCCGGCGACGTCGGCGGCCAACACGCCGGAGTGCGTCGTGGTCAGGGCCGGGTCGGAGGCGCCGTACACCTTGGTGCCGCCGCCGGCGTTGATGACCGCCGGAATGCGGTTCACCACGAGCGTCGCCGGCGCATAGTCGAAGTCGAAATTCGCGTCCTGGCCGCCGCTGCAGGTGATGGTGTAGCTGCCGGCATCGGTGTGGGCCGCGGCCACGGTGCAGGTCGGCGCCACATCGACGTCCGCCGCGGTCGCCCCGTTCGGGAACGGACCATACGCAAAGGCGAAGACCGGCGTCTCGCCGTAGTCCACGGTCACGGCCTGCGCCGTCACCGAGACAGGTGCCTTGGTGATCGTGAAGTTGCCGGTCACCAGAGTGATCTCGTAGTTGTTCAGCGCCTCGGCGGTGCCCGTGGCGGCCGGCGTCGTCACGTAGCCGCCGACATTCTCCCCAGTCGCGCGGCTGACGGACAGGGTGATGTTATCGGCGGCCAGGAATCCGATCGCCGAGACCGCAATCGACGGATCCGGGAACGTGCCCCACACCTTGGTCGCATCACCGGCGGTGACCACGGCCTGGCGGCGGCCGACCACGAAGTTGGCCTCCGTGTAGTGGAGCATGTAGCCGATCGGTAGCGTCAGACCGTACTGGCGAATGACGTAAGTGCCCGGGGCTTCGCCCGCATCGCGGCGGAGAAATCCGTCGAACGTGTCGCCGTTGAGCAGGGCCGGAGTGTGGCTATAAGTCAGCGGCGGGTCGGCTTCGCCGACCAGCCTGCCCAACGCATCCGCCGTCACATAGATATCGAGCGGCCTCACGGACAGGTAGTCCTGGTAGAAGTTCAATTGGTAGTTCGGCCCAGCGGTCAGGGTGCCAATGCTGATCAGGTAGAGGCCCGGAAATTCGCCGGCCGCGCGTGCAGGAGCGCCCGTCAACCTGTCGGAGCCGACCAGGAAGCCGCTGGTAATACGGAAGGTCAACTCCGGTTCAGATCCACCGTAGTACTTCCACTGTGGATCGGGGACCAGTTCGAGCAGCATCGGGACGATCTTCAGCTCCGCAGGAACGACTGTCAGCGTGTAGTTCGTGCCCAGGCTGAGGGTACCCTGCGTGATCGGGTATCCGCCAACGTCATCGCCCGCCGCGCGCGCCAAGCTCCCTTCGAACCCGTCACCGCCAACCAACGCGCCAAGCGCTATGCGATAGGCCAGGGCCGGATCGGCGGCGCCGTAGGATTTCTCCTGGTAATTGGCCGACACGGTGATCGGTGCCGGTGTGACGACCACGGTGGCCGTCGTCGAAGCGCTGTCCACGGCCGCGTCGCCGGCGTAGCTCACCTGCATCGTGTAGGTGCCAACATTCTCGGTCACCGACGGGATGACCACGGTGGCGATACCGTTGCTGAGGGCGGCCGTGACGGTCGTGCCGCCGAAGACGAACGCGACGTCGCCCGTGGCGACGGCCGGCAGCACCGACGCGGTCAGCGTCGTGGTCTCGCCATAGACCACCTGCACGTCGAGCGCCGCGATCGTGGACCGGCTCCGGGCCAGCACGGTGACGGTGCCGGTAACGGTGGTTTCGTTGCCGGCGTGATCGCGGGCCGTGAACGGCCGCGTTGACACGCCGAGGGGAAACTCGACGCCATTGACGACCGGATTGATGATCGTGGCCACGCCCGAGAGCGCGTCGGTGGCCTCGGCCACGAAGACGCCCGGCTCGAGCACGGCGAAGCCGGCACCGGTCTGGACCACTTCGAGGTGCGGCGCAATCACGGTGGGCGCGGTGCGGTCGATGTTCACGACCTTGCCGCCACGCTCCGGATCGTTCGTGCGGTACTCGCCACCGTTGCCGACCAGGTCGGCGTCCAGCCTGACGATGTGGAGATCGCGGCCTTCGCCGACGATGGTGAACTGGCCGCTGATGCGATCAGGCGAGCCGTCACCCATGTCCATGCCCGATTGCCCGTCCAGGACCTGGAAGTCCGCGATGACGTCGCCGACGTACCACTCGGTCCCGAAGTCGGCACTCACCGGATCGCTGTTGACGTTCGCGGGCACCGGCCAGTTGCTGAAGGTCGCGCTCGGCGGATCCATGTCGATCTTGATCGTCACCGCCACCTTGGGGCCGACCGTTTGGTCCGCGGTCACGGGCCAGTAGGTGATCTCGTTTTCGGGGCCAAAGAACGGCACGTCCACGTAGCGAACGTCCGCGCTCAGCGGCGAGGCGTGAGTGCCGGCGCCGTGGCGCTGCATGTCGGAACCGCGGACGAACCACTCGATGCTGGTGACCAGCGGATCGTCGTTCTTGGGGAACAGCCGGACAAACACCCTGCGGTTGAACCAGTCGCCGGTATCGGTGGTTGTGCTGACGGACGCAACCGGGGCGCCGGCGAGCGGCGCCGGGTAGTCGTAGATGAGGTGAGTCGCTTCGCAGGCCAGGCACGTGCCGCGGACCAGCACGGTGACCGGGTCGGCCACCGTGTCTTGCGGCGAGGTCTTGTTGCCGACCGCGGTAATCACGAAGGTCACGCGCTGGCTGGGCGTCGGGTTCGTGTAGGCGAACTCGTACTGCACCCAGCTGCCGCGCGGAATGTCGTTCGGGTCAGCGGTAGTGGCACCAGGCGTCTGCACTGCCGGCGGCAGGGCGTTGACGCTGGTCACGACCACACCCGGTTCGGACGGCGTCACCGTCACGGTCACCTGCTGCACGTCGGCGACCTTTTCGGCCGGTACCGCCACGGCGAAGGCGCCGGTGCCGGAGGTCGGCGTGGTGGCCTGCGCTTGCTCACGAATAATCGCGAGGTCCGCCAGTTCAAGCCGTTGCACCTGGTGGTTCGCGGTGTCGATCTTCAGATACCGCCCGGCCGGATCCAGCCCCTGGCCGGTGCCCCACTGCTCGGCGAGACCGCTCGGCACGCCGTCCAGGTCGTCGCCGGCCGCCGGCACCTCGAACTGGAACTGCGCGACCGGCGGCCCGGCCACCGGGAACGTCATGGTGTAGAACGCCAGGCGGAAGTTGTCGGAGTCGTTGACGACCAGACGGCCGAGGTGATCGATCAGGACCGACGACGGGGTCGCGACCGCGTCGACGGGGGGTAATTGACCCGGCGCGAGGACGGGCGGCTGGCCGACTGAGCCGAGCAGCGCGCCGTCGCGATCGTAAATCACGACGCGGTTGTTGAAGGAGTCCGCCAGGTAGATGTGGTTGCCGGCGTCGATCGTGACGCCCGTCAGAACGCTGAAATGGCCACCCGCCGCCGGGAAGCCAAACGCCCCGCTGGCGCACAAGGAGTCCGGCTCCGTGGCGGCCGGCGCCTGCGTCGGCAGCGTGGCGATCGGATTGAACCCGGTGTCGAGAATCCAGACCGTGCACTTGTAGCGGTCGAGGACGACGATGCGGGCGGCGGGATCGGTGGGCGCGGTCAGCGGAGCGACCGCGGATGCACCGGGCGAAATGGCGACACTCGACGGCACCACGGGGCCGCCAATCAGCGGATGCGCCGGGATCGAGAAATCCGAGGCAAACGAGGCCGAGCCGTCCGGATTGAAGACGGCAATGCGGCCGTTGCCGCCGTCGGCGACGAGCAGGCGGCCATCCGCGTCAACCGCCAGGCCGTTTGGCTCGCGCAGTTGCGAACCCGACAGGCCCGCCGCCGCGCCGGTGCTGTACGAATACGCGCCGGTGCCGGGCTCGCCGTTGCCGATGGGATGGGCAATCGCGATCGGATTGCCTTCGAAGTCCATCGTATCGACGCGATGGTTCATGCGGTCAGAGACGTACACGGTCGGGCCGTAAACGGCGACGCCCGATGGGTAGAACAGCTTCCCGGCCGGCGGCGGCACCATCGACCCATCGGCCGCCTTGCACTGACGCGGCAGGGAGGGGTCATCACCAAGATGCGCGAACGTGCACTCGCCTGGCGCCAACTCCGCGAATGCCGTGGCCAGATCGCCCGCGTTCGACACCCAAATCTCGTTGCCCACCGGATCAGTGGCGATCACGCCCACGTCCATGACGGGGGTCGCAAACTCCGGCGTGCCTGCGACATCGACATTCGGCTGCAGTCGCTGACCGATCGGCGCGATCGTGCGCCACATTTCGCCTTGGGCGGCCGGATCGAAACAGTTGAGTTCGCCGGGGCCGGTGCCGCAAACGCCAACGGGCGGGAGTACCTGTGCAATCACGCCGATGCTGACGGCAGCGGCCGCAGCAGTGAGCAATGCACGAAGAGGAATTCGATTCGCCATATTCACACGTCAGTCTCTGGACAAAAACGCAATAGCCGGAAGGCCCTTAACTCTTCAAAAAAGAATCAATGACTGCGTCAGTGTCATCTAGAGTCATATATAAGATATTGAAATACCCCCAATTTTGTCAAGGGGAAACGGATTTTGGTGGGTGCTGGGAAGACGCGAAATATGCCCCGAAAAAGGCCTGATCCGGACCGCGACAACCGACCTTAAGCCGCGGGATCGTGGGGTTCCGAGTCGAAGGCCGCTTCGCCCCCCCCCGGGTGCTCTCCCCTGACTACTATTCCCCGGATGATGAAGGCCCCCCCGAGGACGGCAATGGCCCCGCCGACCCCAACCCCGGGCCCCGGGCTTCCACCAGCGAACCCGATGGCGATCGCGAGCGCCAGCCCAAATCCGACCACGATAATGCCCACGGAGACGGACCGGCCGCCGGGAGTCCGGTGGCCCGGACCGCCGCGAGCTGCCGGCCGGTGGGCCGATTCCAGCGGAATGTGGCCCCTTTCGATCATCGCCAGCCGCTCACGATGCCGCATCTCCAACTGAAGGGTCCGTTGCCGGAGGCCCAGGTAGATGATGAACACACCCGAGACGATTCCGGCCAGAAACACCGTGGCAATCAGGTTGAGGTCGGACATCAGTTCTCCATTTTCCCTTGTTCGTGACCCTTAGACTCGGTGCGAACCTCGATTGTTTCACCCGAAACAATTTCCCTCCTGTTCCGCTCTAAGCTTCGAGACGGCGAATGAGGGTCCCCCCGGAGCACGAGCTGGTCGAGCGATGCCGGCTGGGCGACGAGGCCGCCTTCCGTGAGTTGGTCGATCAGTACAAAGGCATGGTCTATTCACTGGTGACGCGCAGCGTGCCCAATCGCGCCCGCGCCGACGAGATCGCGCAGGACGTGTTCTTGCGGGTGCACAAGGGACTGCCCTACTTCCGCGGCGAGTCGAAGCTCTCGACGTGGATCTATCGGATCGTCGCCAACGCGCTGGCCCAGGAGCCCCGCGAGCCGCGGGCGATCTCGATTGACGAGGCCGCCGCCTCCGGCGAGCGCGCACCGATTCTGCCGGGCGTGGAAGACCGCGCCTTTGGCGACCTGGTGCTGAAGGACCGCCTCACCAAGGCGATCGCGCGGCTGCCGGCCGGCTACCAGGTCCTCGTGAACGGCCACTACTTGAAGGGCATGCGCTACGAAGACCTGGCCGCGGCGCTCGACCTGCCGATGGGCACGGTGAAGACCCACCTGCACCGGGCCAAGCGGCAGTTGCGACACCTGCTCGAAACGGAGTTGCGGTGAGATGATTTGCGATCGACTGGAGCCGCTGATCGAAGGCTTTGCCGACGGCACCTTGACGCCGTCGGCGGAGGACCTCGCCCACCTCGACGGGTGTCCGGCCTGCGCCGTCCGCCTCGACCTGGCGCGGTCGATCGAGCACTGGCTCGCCGCGCGGCCCGAGGTCCAGCCGCCGGCGGCATTCACTTCCGCGGTGCTCGCCCGGGTCGGCCACGAGCAATGGGAAGCCGAGCGCGTGGTCGATCTCGGCTTCAACCTCGCCGTCGCCGCGGGGCTGCTGATCGTCCTCGCCGGCGCCGCCGGCCTCGCCTGGTCGCTCGGCTCCCTGACCATCACGGTGGACCTCGACGCGTTACGGGACGTCGCGAGCACCGTGCTGGCCGAGCGCGTGCGATCACAGGTACAGACCATCGGCCTGGCCGCCGCGCTGCTGACGATGACGTTGGGGTTGTGGTGGTGGGCGGAAGCCGACCACGTGCTCTGAGGCGCTACGGCGCCGGCCGGGCGGGGGGCCCGGCGATCAACCGCAGCAGGTGGCGGGCCACCATTTCGTTGCCGCGATCGGACAGGTGCACGCCATCGACAAACACCGTGCCGGGTGCCACGTCGGCGCCGGCCATGGGAATGTCGGACAGGTATTGATCGAACACCGACGACAGGTCATGAAACTCGAATGAGGACGGACGCCGCTTGATCACGCTGGCGTGAAAGCCCGGCCGGGCCTCGGCCAGGATGGCGCCCGACGCGCGCAGGTGCCGGTGCAGCCCGGCAACCGGTTGGAACACCGCGATGTAGCGGGCGCCCGCGGCTCGCGACAGGGCCGCGATTTGTTCGAGGTTGGCGAGGTACCTGGCGGCCGCGGCGTCGAGACGCCCGGGGTCGATCGGCGGCGCCGGCGTCTCAGCGAAGATCGCGTGCCGGTATTTTCGGACCCGGTGCATGACCTCGGGCAACACCCCGTCGAGTGTCAAACGTGCTCCCCAGCCTGACGGGTCGTCCACCACGCGTTCGAGCTCGTCGAAATTCTCGGGCGTTCCCGCCGGGTACGGCGCGCCGGTCGCGGGGTGCGCCAGGCTGGCGCCGGCCGCGTCGTTGGCGCCGTCGTAGGTGATGACCAGGGCCGGCCGCCGCCCCGCCACTTCCAGGGCCACGCGGAACAGCTCCTGTGTGGAATTCCACGACGGCACGCCGGCGTTGACGAAGAAATACTCGTTCTGCATCGCGTTCATGTAGGACGTGATCGTCGTGTCATTGGAACTCGCGTAATAGCCAAAGGCGGCGGACCCGCCCAACAGGAACGCCAGCTTCCGTCCGTTCGCATGCGCGGGGCCCGGCTCGCGGAACCCGTCGGCGTCGAGGCTGCAGGTCGGATTGCCGATCGCGACGCGATCGGCCGCGCGCAGCGGAAAGAAGAACAGGTAGTTGGGGTGCAGGTGCTGCGTCCCAAACGGTGCGTAGGCGCGGGTCAGCTCCCCGAGGCGCGAGGTGTCGCGCGCGAAGGCCTCCCGGATGGCGACACGGTACTGCAGCAGGATTTCCACTCCTGCCAGTCCGGCCAGGCCGGCGAGCCCCCACCACGCGGCGTGGGTGAGCACGACCGCTGAGAACCACCGCCCTTGAGGCCGCATCGCCACGTCTACAACGACCAGCGCTTCAAGGTGGAGTGCACGAACAGCCGCTGGCGCACCATCCGGCCGGGATGGCGCGAGAACTTGATCAGGCGGTGAAAGACGTGCTGCAGGCGATCGGTCATGGTGTCGGGATGACCGGCAATCCGCTCGAACACCTCACGCGCGTCGCGGCGCCGGCGCGCCAGCAGGTCGGCCCGGCCCGTGATCGAATCGCCGTGCAGCCGGAACGCGGCGACGAACGCGTCGAGGTCATGGAACACGGCGCCGGTCCGCGCCAGGTTCGCCCACAACTCGGCATCCCAACACAGGGTGGGCTGGGTCCCGAATCCGCCGGCCCGCTCGAACGCGGCGCGCCGGAAGAACGTGGCCGGCTGGATCAGGACACAGGCGCCGTGCCTGAATCGCGTCGGATTCCAGCGGTCGCTGTAGGCCGGCACGCCGAGGTCACCAGCCGGCGTGGCGAAGTAACCATGGCCGGCCACCACGTCCGCCTCCGGATGCGCCACCCACTCACGGGCCATCGTCGCCAGCGCGTCCGGCAGGTGGAAATCGTCGGCGTTGAGCACGCCCAGGATCTCGCCGCTGGCCAACGCGAATCCCGCGTTCAGCGCCGCCGCCGGTCCGCTATCCGGCGTCGAGCGCCAGTGCGCGAGCGAGGGCGCGTAGCGCGACAGGATCTCGACCGTGCCATCCGTGGACCCGCCATCCATCACGATCAACTCGAGGCGCGGGTAGCCCTGCTCCAACACCGAACGCAGGGCCTGCTCGAGGTACGGGCCCTGGTTGAATGACGGCACGACGATGCTGATCGCCGGCCACTCCGCGGGCATGGGCAGAGGCATCTTACGAGGGTGGTGGGAAGGCGGCGTGGGCGTGCCCCGGCCGGCGGATGGTGTTGTTGGCAAAACAATAGCGGCAGAGTTCATGGTTGACCACCTGCCGCTCGGGCTGCACCTCGGCGAGGCGGTACCACGGCCGCGGCGTCGCGCCGCTCTCGAGGTAGCCCGGCCCAACCGGCCGATACATGTCGGGATAGTCGAACACGTCAACGCCCTTCGAGCGGGCGGCGTCGAACACCGGGGGGCCGCAGGTCAGCAGGACCTTTTTATCGAAGTACATCGGTCCCGAACATCCGCACACGCACGGAATCGGCGAGGTGGCGCCACGTTCGGGCAACGCGCGGAACTTCCCCATGCGGTTCACGATCACCTTGCGGCCGTGCACGCGAATCGCCTGCACCAGCTTCGGCTCGAGGTGCGCGGCCTCCGGATAGAAGCTGACGCGGAGCGCATCGATACAGGCCCACGACGCCGCGTCGAGCCGATCGATGCCGAGTCCGTTGGTCTGGATTTCGACCCGGCCTATCGCGGGAGACTGCCGAATCAGGGCGAGGCCCTCCTTGAGGTGCTTCCAGATCAGGGGCTCGCCCGGACCGGTGAGGTCGAGGCGCTCGACGAAGTAGCCCGAGGCCACGGTGATCGACAGGAACTCCCGGAGCTCGCCGATCGACAACTGGTAGTTGGCATGTTCGTAGCGCATCGCCTGGTGGGCGCATGACACGCAATCGTACTGGCACGGCGTGCACACCGCGAGGTGCATGCGCTCCATGATGCGCCGGTGCCGCAGGCGGCGAACACCGCGGACCGTCGCCGTCCGCAGGGCGCCCAGGCGGTTCCATCCCCACCGGGCCAGCTGCCGCGGCAGGCGCCACGGCGATTTGGGATGCCGTGCGTCCGGCCCTACACTAGCGTCCAGATGCATCGTCCGCTTTCGACCATCGCGCAACGGGTCGTGTCCCGCGTGTCGTCGTGGTGGTGGTCACAGTGGTTCGTCCTGGGACGCCTGCCGCTGGTGCGCGAATGGCGTGGCCGCCAGTTGCGACGGCTCGCACCGCTCGCCGGCGGCCGGCCACGGGGAACGGCGATCGTGCGGTACTACTGGGAGCGCTTTCTCGAGCGGCATCGCGCGGATGTCCGGGGACGCTGCCTGGAGATCGGTTCGACCGCGACCCTCACGCGGATCGGCGGCGGCGCGATCCTTCGCGCCGAGGCCCTTGACCAGGCGCCGCGCGACGGCGTCGATGTCGTCGTCGATCTCAGCCGCGCGGACGCCCTGCCGGGCGACGTCTACGACTGCTTCGTGATCCCGTTCACGATGCATTTCATCTACAACAGCGAGGCCGCGCTCTATCACGCCGTGCGCCTGGTGAAGCCCGGGGGCGTGCTGCTGGTCAACTTCCCGTGCGTCGAGTACTACGGCGCCGACGGACTCGACATGGGCACCGGGCAGCCGCTGTTCGTCTTCTGGTGGTTCACGCCGCTGCATGTGCAGAACCTGCTGCGGCGCATCGGGCTGGGCACCGGCGACTTCGAACTGACCATCGACGGCAACCTGTTCTCCCGGGTGGCCTACCAGATGAACATGACCGCCGAGGAACTGACGTCGCGCGAACGCAACCACCGCGACCCCGGACATCCGCTGCTGATTTCCGTGCGCATCGTGAAGCCCGCAGGCTGGCACCCCGAGCCGCCGGCCTGGCGCGAGCCGTGGCTGCCGGCCACCACGCCGATCGCATGGAATGCGGCAACCGGCCACTACCCGCCACAGATGACAGCCGCAGATTAGACACCGATCTGATGGGACGGACTGTGCAAGGGTTCGCCCCTTCCTCTTGGTAGCGGGCGCACATTGTCGAGCAAGCATCGAAGTCCCGGGAAACAATTACGGAAAGATCTGTGTCCAATCTGTGTCTAATCCGTGGCTGTACTTGATCTGTGGCTATCCGTGGCCCTCACCAGGCCGTTCGCCCGCCATCGACGACCAGGTTGGCGCCGGTCATGTAAGACGAGGCGTCGGACACGAGAAACAGCACCGCGCCCTGATACTCGTCCACGCGTGCCATGCGGCCCATCGGAATCCGGTCCGTGAGGTTGCGAACGAAGACGGGATCGTGGCCGGCGAACACGCCGCCCGGCGACAGCGCGTTGACGCGGATGCCGTCCTTCGCCCAGTAGGTGGCCAGGTAGCGCGTCAGGTTGATCAAGCCGGCCTTGGTCGTGGCGTAGGCAGCCGGGGTATTGAACGGTTCGCCGGTGTGCGGACTGCGCGCCCCTTCGTAGATGCGATGGTCCGGGCTGACGGTCCCGACATCCGAGGCAATGTTCAGGATCACGCCTCGCCGCTGCGCCACCATCTGCCGGCCCACCGCCTGGCAGCACAGGAACGCGCCGGTCAGGTTGACGCGCAGCGCCTCGTCCCACAACTCGAGCGGGTAGTCCTCGAAGCGCGCGAAGTAGTCGCGGGCCCTGGCGCCGCCGCCCTGCACGGTCAGCGCCGCGTTGTTGATCAGGATGTCGATGCGGCCGAACCGCGCGAGGGTCTCCTGCACCAGCCGCTCGACGTCGGCCTTGACGGTCACGTCCGCGGCCACGCCGTCCGCGGCCACGCCGGTGGCCGCCGCAATCTCGGCGGCGGCCTGCGTGGCCCGGTCGGCCGACAGATCGGCGAGCACGGGATGGCCGCCGCAGCCGGCGATCGCGCGCGCATGCTGCCGGCCGAGCAGGCCGGCGCCGCCGGTGATAATCGCGACGCGGCCGGTCAGGTCGAAACGGCCGTGCGGTGAAGGACTCTCATTCATGATCAGGCTCACACCGGATGGCGGATGTCGTACGGCGGTTCGCCGTCCGGATTACCGCGCTGCAGGGCCGCCAGCGCGGCCTCGACGCGCGCGATGTTCTCGGGATAGTCCAATTCGTAGACCGGCTCGTGCATCACGAACGGCAGGATCCGCCGCCCGCACATCATCCCCTGTTCGAGCACGACGTGCGGCCGGACAATGTCCACGTAGCCGTTCTGCCAGTAGACCTCCGGCAGCGACTGGCGCGGCAGGCAGTAGGGCTCCCCGCTCTCGACGGGAATGACCGGTTCGAGCAGTCCGCCGACGACTCGCCACATCTTGTACGGGGTCTGCGACGGGGCCGTCACCGACCGCAGCGAATCCGCGGCGCCATGCCGGAGCATCAGGTCGATGGCCTCGTCCACGCGTGCCGCGCGCCTGACCGGACCGGTCGGACGCAGGTGCACGACCAGGTCGCAGGCGTAGCCCTCGGCATCGCGCAGGGTCTCCAGCGCGTGGCGAAACACCTCCAGGTCCGTTGACAGATCCTGGGCCAGCGCCGCCGGCCGCATGAACGGGACCTCCGCGCCGTGCGCGCGCGCGACCCGCGCGATTTCGTCGTCATCGGTTGAGACGATGGTGCGGGTGATGTGCCGCGACGCCCGCGCCTGCTCGATCGAGTAGGCAATCAACGGCTGGCCGGCGAGCATCATCAGGTTCTTGCGCGGAATGCTCTTCGAGCCGCCGCGGGCGGGAATGATCGCCAGGATCTCGGGCCGCCGGGCCGATGCCGTCACGATAGCGTCACCGCCTGGCCGAGGGCCAGCGACTCGCGCGCGGCGAGCGCCACCCGCAGGCTCCGCGCCGCCTCGCGCAGCGGCACCATCGGCGCGTGGCCGCCGGCCATGGCGGTCATGAAGTGCGAGAGCTCGTCCACGAACAACTGGTTCCGCTTGAAACCGTCGAAGGTCTGCCGCTCGACCGCGCCCGCCGCGGTGGTCATCGTCAGCGAGGGGGCATTGAGGTCCACCTCGATCACGCCGTGATCACCCTCGATCCGGCAGGTCCGCGCCGCCGGCCTCGTGAGAAAGCTCAGGTGCAGTTCCACGATGACGTCCCGATCCGCGAACCGGTAGTCCATGACCGTGATTGCCGTGTCTTCGACGTCGATCTCCAGCTGGCCCAGGCGGCCGCCGGTGGTTGTCACGCGTTGCGGCAGGCCGAACCACCAGGTGAGGTAATCGAACTCGTGGATGTAGCAGAGGATGACGCCGCCACCCAGGTCGGCGCGGGCGGCATACGATTGCCGGTAGTCCTCATACGGATGCGCCAATGGCAGGTACTCGCCAAACTCCGCGCGCACCGATCGCAGCGGGCCAATCGCGCCCTGGCACAGCAGCGCGCGTGCCCGCGCCAGCGCCGGGTGACAACGCAGTTGATAGCCGACCGTCGCCACCAGCCGTTGCCGTTCGACGACGGCGATCAGGTCATCGACGCCGTCCCCAGTGTGCGAGAGCGGCTTCTCGATGAACAGGTGACAACCGGCGTGGGCGGCCGCCATGGCGGTCTGCAGGTGCAGACTGTTCGGGTTGCAGATCATGACCGCGTCAGGACGCTCCGCCAGGGCTTCGTCCAGACTCGCGAACGAGCGGATGCCGCAGGCGGCTTCCACCGTGACGGTGTCGTCGATCGTCATCGTGTCGGTGATCACCTGCGGGAGTCCGCGCACGCGATACGCCAGGATTTCGACGCCGGCCCCGCACGACGCGCGCAAGTTGCGCGCGTGCCGCTGGCCGACGCTGCCAAGCCCGGCAATCAGGACCTTCATCAGGATGCGGCGCGCGACAGCGGCGGCGGCAGGTGGCCCCGCAGGTGCGCCAGGTTGCGGCGCGCCATCGCGACCGGATCCGGGCCGGCAGGAGTTTCCAGGATCACGGCTCCGGCGTAACCGGCCGCAGCGAGGGCGGCGAAGAAGCGCGGAAAGTCGGCGTCGCCCTGGCCGAGCGCGACACTGCCGCCACCGCGCGTGCGATCCTTGATGTGCACGCCGCACAGCACTGGACCGAGCGCCCGCAGATCGCCCGCCGGGTCGTGGCCCATCGACGTGGCGTTGCCGACATCGTAGTACGCCGCCAAGGCCGGCGAGCTTGCCCGATCGATCAGGCGTCTCAGGGGTTCACCCGGCCAGTCGCTCTCCAACCCGACGCGGATGCCGAGCCGCGCGGCGGCCGCGAGCGGTTCACCGAGCGCGCCGAGCAACTCGTCGGCTTCCGCCTCGGTGAGAATCGCTCCCCCCTCCAGTACGGGGACCAGCACCACGCCGATGCCGGCCTTGGCACTTCGCTCGATCAGCCGCGTCAGCAGGATGCCGTGCTGTTGTCGCTCGGCCGCGGTAACGCGCACGAACGGCCGATCGATGAAGCAGTCGGCGCAGAGCGAGGTCAGCCGGATCTCGTGTTCGGCGGCCAGGGCACGAATCTCGGCCATGCCGCGATCGGTCCAGATCGGATTGTCGTCGAGGCCATCGCCGGTCACGAGCCACTCGATGCCGCCAAAGCCGCACGCGCGCGCCGCCGCAAACTCATCGCGCCAGCTCGCCGCGGGGAACGCCTGAAGCCGGGCGGCCGGAGGGCGTGACAGCCGGCCCTGGAGGATGCCGATGATGTTCACGGCTTGAGGCCGACGCGGCGCAGCTTCCGCATGGTCGCCACCTCGCTCGCGTAGACCCGCTTGACACCGTCACCAAGTGCCAGTTCCACCGCGTGGATGTCTTTGACGAGGCGCGTGAACCCCTGCGGCTCGACCGATGCCGCCTGATCGCTCCCCCACATGGCGCGGTCCAGTGTGAGGTGGCGTTCGACCACCGCCGCGCCCACGACCACCGCGGCCACCGTGGTGGTGAGGCCGACTTCGTGCCCGGAATAGCCGACCGGCACGCGGTATCGCTGCTGCAGGACGGGAATCATCCGGAGGTTGAGTTCCGCGGTCCGGCTCGGGTAGGTGCTGGTGCAGTGCATCAGCACGAGTTGGTCGCGCGACAGGATCGCCACCGCGGCGTCGATCTCTTCGAGCGTGCTCATGCCGGTGGAGAGCAACAGCGGCCGGCCGGTGCGGCGATGGCGTTCGAGCAACGCATGGTCGGTGAGCGACGGCGATGCGATCTTGTAGCAGGGCGGGTCGAAGCGCTCGATGAAGTCCACCGACGCCTCGTCCCAGCACGACGCAAACCACGGCAGCCCCGCCGCGCGGCACGCCGCATCAATCGCGAGGTAGTCGTCGTGGCCGAACTCGAGCCCCCGTTTCAGGTCGCCGTTGGTGGCGCCGAACGGGCTCTCGCGGGGCTCGGCCAGCGCCTCGGCCGAGTAGACGCGCTCGACGGTCCGCTTCTGGAACTTCACCGCGTGACAGCCGGCGGCGGCGGCGGCCGCAATCAGCTGCGTCGCCAGCTCCACGCTGCCGTTGTGGTTGATGCCGATCTCCGCCACGATCCAGGCCGTCTGGCCCGGTCCGACCGCGCGCCCGCCGATGGTCACCGTCGTCATGCCAGCGCCTCGGTGCGGAACCCGCGCGGCAAGACGATTGGCGGGCCGTTGAGGATGCCGTCGCAGACCACGTCGAGCGCCGGGTTTCGGCCAGGCTCGAGGTCGGCCATCGTGCGCAGCACGAGCCGGTAGGGCGGTTCGAGGGGGCTGGTCGTCCAGGTCATGGGCACGTGGTAGCGCAAGAAGAACAGGTGAAAGTATTGCCGCGCCAGCGCGATCGCGCCAGGGTCGGCGACCGCGCGGTTGCCGGCCGCCCAGGTGTCGAGCCAGTCGGCATACGCGCGGCGAGAATCGATGTCTACTGTGAAGCCCTTGCCACGATAGTGCGGATTGCCGCAAACCACCGTGGTGCGGCCGCGAATCACCGACTCGAGGCCGGCGGTGCTGTTGTAGGCGAGCACCAGGTCGGCGGCCCCGCACAGCGCCGCCGCAGAAATCGGCTGCTCCGGCTCGAGCAGGATCACGCCCGGCAGCCCGGCGGGCCACGCCTGCCGGATTTGATCGAGAATGCGCTCGCCGGTGGTGACGCGGGCTTCGGCCGGGTGCGCCCGCACGATCAGGCGCACCTCGGGGTGCCGGGCGAGGGTGCCAATGGTCTCGCGCAGCCAGTCGAACACGCCGGAGAACGCGACGTCACGGCCGGCCGTGGCCAGGTCCCACGTCACGTTGGTGAACGCCACGGCGACCTTCGACGCGGGGCTGATTCCCAACTCGGCGCGCAGATCGACCGCCGCGGTGGCGGTGGCGGCCGGTGGTCGATCGTCGTAGGTCCGCGCCGGGAGGTCGGCCAGAAACGCATCGACGTCGGCCTCTTCGGCCGCCGTCAGCGGTTGGCCGCGAGCCTGCCGCCAGAGGTTTTCGAGGTCGGGGTCCATGCAGTCGCGATTGATCGCGTAGATGTGGCGATCCCATCCGCCCTTCCCCATCTCGCGGCACACCACGCGCACGCCCCGCGCCTGCGCCAGCTCCGAGGCGATGCGCCACATGAAGTGGGCGCCGCTCTCGGCAATCACGACGTCGGGCTTCACCTCGTCCAGCCAGCGCTCGACGGCTTCGACGATGACCAGCGCGCTGACCAGGAGCCGGCGGCGCACGGCGACGTGGTCCGGCGCGTCGCCGCGCGCGTCGCGGCGCAGGAAGTGACAGCCCGAGACGTGCAGCCAGCTTCCGACCGGCCAGCCGTTGAACACAAAGGCCTCGAGGTCGGCGTCGGCCACCTGCCTCACGGTGGCGTGGGCCCGCACCTGGGCGTCGGCGGTGACCAGCGAGCGCACCCCGCGCCACGGCAGCCCGCATGACTCGAGAATGCCCCGCTTGTCGTCGATGCAGCCGGGGCAGCGGTCGCCGCGCCGCGTGAACACCGTCCGCTCATCGCAGATCGGCAGTTCCGGCAGATCGCATAACAGCAGCTCGGCGCGCGCGCCGCGGCGCTCGAGGGCGTGGGCCAGCAGGATTTCCAGGACCAGGTGCCAGCAGCCGCTGCCAAACGTCGCCACCGCGACCTTGGGGCCGGCGTCGCCGCGGCCGGCGCGCGGCGGCGCCGACTCGATCAGCGCGCGAAACTCGCGCTCGAGGCGCCGCTTGTGCATCGACGACACCAGCCGGTTCTGGATGCGCTCGACGGTGTCGCGGGCGAAACCGCTCACGCCAACTGGCCCATCTGGTCGGCGACCGGCTGCCGCCACAGGAAGTCTTCCTGCGCGCCCTCCGCGGCCCACGCCCCGAAGGCCCGCAGATCCGGCGCGGCCTTGAGTTCCTCGCTGCTGCGCGCGGTGACGCGCACGCGCATGGTCGCCTCGATGTCACGCTCGTGCTCGATCACGACGCTCGACAGCGGCAGCGGGCGCAGCAGGAATGCGCCGTAGGCGTAGCGCTCGGCCAGGGTGCGTTCCGCGGCGCTCATCGCCGGCATCGTGTGGAGCCGCGCCAGCCGGTCGAGATACTCCTCCCGCGTCGAGGAATCGGTGGTGAAGCCGCGGTGGTCGTAGCGCCCGGTCCCGGCCGTCAGCACGCGGATTCCAAAGCTCGCCGCCTCGATGCCGATGGTGCCGCGCACCGTCAAACAGTAGTCCATCACGCCGAACAGTGAGAACGTGTTGATGTCGGTGCCGGGAGGAACGATGGTCACGTGCGGGGGCAGCGCGCCGATCCGGGTCCGCAGCGCCACCAGTTCGCCGGCCTCCCCGCTGAACCGTTCCATCGCGTTCTTGGCCACGTGCACCGGGTGAATCTTGATCACCCAGTTGAGCGCGGTGTTGGCGCACGCGGCGCGCACGGTCTCGACCAGCCAATCCTCGTAGTTGCCGAACAGGTCGGTGCCCCAGAACAGCGTGGCGTCCCAGATCACATGCGGAAAGATCACGGCGGTGGGCTTTGCCGGATCGAGGCCCAGCCGCGCGCGCAGCTCCGGAGCGGTGACAATCGACTTGTTGATCTGCGTGCCGCCCCGGCTGTACCAGTCGCCGGCGGCATAACTGTCGGCGAGTTCGGCGCGAAGCGCCGCGCGCTCCTCATCGGACCAGCGCGCCGCCGTCATCTTCGCCCACGACTCATCCGAGAGCGACGCGTGATGCTGATCGCGGTTGCCTTTGTGGTAGCGCTTCAGGATCAACGCGCTGCTGCGATGGGCGTCGAACCACGTCAGCACATCGATCCCGCGCTCGACGCATACGTCCATCATCTCGCCGTGACCGGTGTAGCGATTGCCCATGAAGATGACGACCTCGGGCCGCACGCGATCGACGATGCGGTGGGCGGCGGCGGCGCGGGCCATGCCGGCGGCCAGGTGATCGAGCAACGTGCGGCGGGTCAGCTCCTGCGTGAAGTCGAGCCGGCCGGCTCGCAGCGATCGAAACGTCGTCGACAGCGCGAAGCGGGCGACGCGAGCGCCAAGGTACTCGAACCCGATCACGTCTTCGACGCAGTGAGCCCGCGCCACCACCGCGGCGGCCTCGCGCCGCGGCTCGGCGTGGGTGAACTGCTCCCAGTGCACGAACTCGCCGACGCCCGCCATCCGGAAGTACTTCGCGAACTGCTTGTCGGTGAGCACCACCGGTGTGAAGCCGCCGAGTTCCAGGCCCTTCACCAGTCCCGATTCCACCTCCGCGCCCTTGATGGTGCCCTTGGTGACGAGAAGCGCGCGCCGCGCCGGCCCGGGCGCCAGCAGCGACGGCCCCAGGACCGGGGCGTAGGCCCGGTGCCACGCCCGGTACTCCTCCCGGTTCCTGCGCTCGAACCGGCGGAACTCCGCGTTGAGCGCCAGGCGGCCGAGGTAGCGCGCGCGGCTGATCACGCGGTCAAGACCGACCGTCCGTAACGCCGCCTTGAGCTGGTCGCGGCGGGTCACGCGGCTCCCGGACGCCGCTTGGGATGCGGTCTCAGGTCGGACGGATCGCGGTTCACGTACTGGTGCAGGAACGACCCCGTCCACCGCGCGTCGAGGCGCGGCTCGGCGCGGAAGGTGGCCGGCCGCACCTGGAAGACCAGGACGTCGCGGTGCGAGGTCCGCGCCAGCGTGGCGCGATGAATCACGTTGTCGTCGAACATCACGACGGTGCCGCGAGGTCCGGTCACGGCGTGCCGCTCGTATCCGTTGGCAAGATAGCGCTCGACCTCGGCGGACGGCACGCGGCTCTTCCAGTGGAGCGGCGCCAGTGGCGCCCCGTACGCCGGACGCCCGGAGCCCCGCTCGCGCACGAACTCGAACGGCGCCGTGCCCTCGTTCACGTCGGTCAGGTACACCATCACCTTGATCACCTCGCGGGGATGGTTGTCGTAATGCCACAGCCACGATGCGTCCGGCGTCTGCTCGCTGATCGGGCTGCGATAGACGTAGACCTTGTCGACCACGACGAACGAACCGTAGAAGCGCCGCTCGATCTCGTCCATCAACGGTTCGCAGAGTTCCGGCAGGCCGTCGAGCGACAGCGGATCCAGCAGCTGGATCGCGATCACCTGGCGATTGATCACTTCAGGTTGGGCCTCGGTGCGCGGTCCCGGCATCGCCGCGCCCAACGGCGGAACGAACTGGCACTGCGCGGTGATGCCGAGCGCCGCATCGGCGGCGGCGGCGACGCGGCTGACCACATCACCGTGCGACGCCGCCAGCGGCAGCGGCGCCGACGCGTCTCCGGGCCGGCTGACAATCACGCCGAGGTCGTGAATGCGGCCGGCGTTCGGCGCGGCCGCGGGATGGGCGCGGCGAAACGCCCGCTGCGCCCGCCGGTAGTGCCGTGAGTAGCGCCACAGGATGTGCCGGCCCTTGAGCAGGTCCCATGCCTCGCGGGTGCGGCGCCCGGCGTAACGGGCAATGGCCACTGGTCCGCGAAGGCGCACGCCCAACGTCCGTTCGGTCAGCAGCCTCACCAGGCGGCGCCCGGCCGCCGGGTCCATTTGCTTCGCGGCCTGGTACACAGCGCGATGCCGCGCCGCCCGGCCTTCCGCGCGGTCCTGCGCCAGGCACTCGGCCCAGTTGCGCGCCAGCCGCTCGCGAAGGGCCTCCCGCGCCACGGCATCGACGTCGAAGGCGTCGAGCACGAACCCATAGAGCCGATATCGCTCCCGCACGGTCACCGAACGAGGCGCGCTCGCGCGGACGGTGCGGTCATGGCTGCGAAAGCGATTGAGCGGTTGCGCCACGTAGGCGACATCGGCCTCGCGCAGCATGCGGGCCCAGAGCATGTGGTCGGCGGCGAGGCGGAACGTGGTGTCAAACCCGCCGCAGCGATCGAGCAGCGAGCGCCGGAGCAGGACGGCGCTCGCGGTCGGAATGGTCTTCTGATCCAGGAGGAACGGCAGCTCGATTGCTGCGGTAGTGATGAAGTCCCGGTCCCATCGCGGGTGAGAAGGGCTGACCGATTGCGGCGTGCCGCCGGCGTCGATGATCCGGGAGCGGCAGTAGGCGAGCCCAACCGGCGGGTTCGCGTCCAGCACGCCGGCCAGCACCGCGAGCAGCGCCGGCTCGCACGAGTCGTCCGCGCCCGCGAAGTACAGGTACTCGCCGTGCGCCATCGCAGCGCCATCGTTCCAGCGCTGGTACGCGGATCCCGAGCGGGTGTCGAACCACACGGCGCGGATCCGCGGATCCCCCGCGTACTTCTCAATCACCGCCCGGCTGCCATCCGTTGAGGCATCGTCCAGCACCAGCAGCTCGAAGTCACCAAGCGTCTGGTCGAGCAGCGACCGCAACCGCTCGTCCAGGTAGGACGCGTAGTTGTAGTTGGGAACGATGACGCTGACCTTCACCGGCATGCGCGACCCGTCCGCAGCACGCCGTGCCGTGCCAGTTCCGTCAGGGCGTGCCCGGCCGCCGCGTCAATCGGCGGTTGCTCCCGGTACCAGGCGACATACGCCGCCAGCCCCTCGGTGAGTGAGGTGGGGTGCCACGCTCCGAACATCGCGCCATAGGCCCGCAGGTCCGCCGACGCATGCCGGATGTCGCCGACGCGGTAGCGTCCGGAGGCGGCGAGCGTGGGCGACACCCCGGCGATCGCGGCCAGCCGCAGGGCCATCTCGCGCAGGGTCGTGCGGCAGCCGGTGCCGACGTTCAAGGTGTGTTGCCAGCGACCCGGGTGGCTGATCCCCGACACCAGCGCTCCCACCACGTCGGCGATGTAGACGAAGTCACGGGACATCTCGCCGTCTTCGAACAGGTCGACGCTCCCGTTGGCCAGCATGCCGGTGGCAAAGTTGGCGACGATGCCGGTGTACGGGTTCGCCGGCTGCTGCAGCGGGCCGTAGACATTCTGGAACCGCAGCACCAGCAACTCGAGGTCGTGGGTCGCGGCCGCCATCTGGAGCGCCTGTTCCTGCCACAGCTTGGTCAGCCCGTAGATCGAGACCGGCCGCACCGCCGCCGCTTCATCCGCGGGCACCGGCTCGAGAGGCTCGCCCGCCGCGTTCTCGAACTCCCAGCGGCCGGCTGCCAGGTCCGCCTCGCGCCGCGCTCCCGGATACAGCAAGCGGTCACCATCGCGATACGGTCCCTCGCCGTACACCGCTCGGCTCGACGCCAGGATCACGCGCGCGGGCCGCGAGCGGAGCGACGCCAGGCCCTCGCACAGGCAGACCGTCGCGCCGGCGTTGGCGTCGATGTAGCGCTGCTGTTGGTACATCCCCTGCCCGGTGCCCGTCAGCGCGGCGAGGTGAACGAGCACTTGCGCGCCTTCGGCCGCTTCCCGCCAGGCGTCCACGTCGTGAAGGTCGCAGCGGACGCACCGGGCGCGAGCGGCGACATCCGGCGGGAACGCCGCGGCCGGTCCGTGCACGTCGGGCACGAGCGAGTCGATCACCACCACGTCGTCGCCGGGAGGCAACGCGTGAAGCAGCGATCGGCCGATGAAACCCGCCCCGCCTGTGATCAGGATCTTCATCAGCGCAACCGCGGGCGTGACTGCCGGTTTGCCCACCCGGACGCCAACAGGTGCGGCCAGGTGGATAGCGGGCGGCCCGACACCGTGGCCCACGCCGCCGACAGGCGGTGCTGCCAACGCTGCCGGAACGCCGCCGGCCGTTCCCGCGTCCGCCGCCACACCGCCGCCACCGGAGAGGAAGCCGCGCGCGACGCCCACCGGCCGGCTCGAGCCCAGCCAACGCGGTTCGCCAGGCCGGCGTAACACTGCAGGCGCGCCCGCCGCCACGGACTGACGGCCGAGCGCAGGGCGAGATCGATGAGCCGGCCGGCTTCCGCCTCGAGTCCGGCGGCGGCGCAGCTGGTGGCGGCCCTGGCCAGCTTCGCGGCGTAGCGATCGAGGTCGGCGGCCGCGACCCCGGCAGCGAGCGCGTAGCCGTGCATGCGCTCGTGAATCCACGCGTAGTCAGTCAGGGTGTGGGGAGGCACGCCGCCCTTGCGCTCGCCGGTCAGGTGGTGGATGTCGCGCTTGTCGGCGAGGTAGGCACGGCAGTGGTGCAGCCGCACATTCCGCGATGCCGCGCGGCCCTCGAATTCCCAATCCTCGTAGATGGCCAGCTCGCGGAAGGGGCCGTTGGCTTCGACCACGTCCCGCCGGTAGAGCGGCGACGGCGCCGCCCAGACCCTGCCCATCAGCAAGTGCGGAAACAACCGCGCGCGGCTCTCGCCGGTCCCCCTGGCGGGAAGTCCCGACCACTCGCCGCCCAGCGGGTACTCGCGCGTCAGGCAATACGAGATGCCGCAATCCGGATGGTCGCGCAGCCCGCCGACCTGCCGCGCGAACTTGTCGGGCATCAACAGGTCGTCGGAATCGAGGAACTGGATGAACTCACCGCTCGCGGCCTCGAGTCCGGTGTTGCGCGCCGAGGCGACGCCGATCGCGGCGGTGCGCGCGAAGCGCACTTCATCCGGATGCGCCGCGGCCAGCGCCTGCCCCACCGCCGTCGTGTCGTCGCTGGAGCCGTCGTCAACAATGATGGCTTCGATCGGCCGGTAGGTCTGCGCGAGCACGCTCTCGACGGCCGCCACCAGCAGCACCGGCCGGTTGCGGACCGGGATGATGGTTGACACGAGTCCGGGACGGCACTCGATCATGGGTCCATCTGCTGGCCGGTGCCGCCGCCGACGGCGGCGCCCTGGGCCAGTGACTGATTGAGCGCGTCCACCATCGCGTCGATCGCCGGCGCGCGGTCGCCATGCTGCCGCTGAATCATGGCGAAGCTGTGCGCGAGGTTTCGCTCGCGAGTGGCCTGGCCGAACATCAGGGTGCCTTGACCGCCGACGTACCGCCGGAATGGCACCGGGCCGAAGAGCGCGACGTGATGGCCCGCCAGCCAGGCTCTGAGCGACAACTCGTGATCGACCAGCATGCCGACCTCGCCGGGGCGGCTGTAGTCGAGACTGAAGCCGCCGAGCGACAGGTAGACGTCGCGCCGGTAGAAGATCGGCCCGATACTGACACCCTGCACGAACATTAAGGGCAACCCGGAGGCGGCGTCGCGAAACGGGATGTCCTTGGCGTAGGTCCACTTACGCGCTTCGCGGTACCCGAACACCTCGCGCGCCTGCACCTTGTCGGACGGCGCCGACAAGTCGAGCTGCCAGCCCTGGTGGCCGCCGAGCACCGCCAGGCGCGGGTAGCGGTCGAACAAGTCGAGGGCCTGCGCCGCCCACGCGCCCGAATCGGGCGGAATGTCATCGTCCTGGAGGAGGCAGACCACTTCGCCCCGCGCCAGGCCGACGGCGCGGTTGTAGGCGCGGCTGTCGTGCACGTCGTTCGACCGGATGAGGAAGTCGTTCGGCCGCGACAGCAGGCGTTGCCACTCGCGCTCGGAGCCATCGACCGAACCGTCGTCGCACACGATCAGTTCCTCGGCGATGGTCCGGCGCAGTCCCGCGGCGATCGCCGCGATGTTGTCGCGATGATTGAACGACAGCAGGATCAGGGAGAGCCGCGGACGCTCGCTGTGGGTGTGCGGGCTGACCGCCCGCGCCGCCTTGTCGGCGCGCACGCGTGCGATCAGCCGCTCGCGGCGGCTGAACAGGGCCGTCAACCGCCGCCACGCCCGCCGTGGCAGCGCCCGCAGGGCGGTGTCAGGCATTGGCACCCGCCAGCGGCGCCGGGGGCGGCGGCTCCGCCAACCGGCTGTCGCGCTCCAGTTGCAGGGCGTCCCACGTTCCCGATCGCACTACCTTTCCGCCTTCCATCACCAGAATCATGTCGGCGTGCCTGATGGTCGAGAGGCGATGCGTGATGACCACGATCGTGGTCCGGTGGTGAATCGCGTCGATCGCCTTCTGGATGCGCTGCTCGTTCTCGGTGTCGAGTGAGTTGGTCGCCTCGTCGAGCACGAGGATGCGCGGCCGCCGCAATAAGGCGCGGGCAATCGCCAGCCGCTGGCGCTCGCCGCCCGAGATCAGGACGCCGCCGGCGCCAACCAGGGTGTCGAGGCCGGCGGGCAGGCCCGACACGAACGCATCGGCCGCCGCCAGCCGGAGGGCGTCCCAAATCTCGTCGTCGGTGGCTTCGGGGCGTGCCCACCGCAGGTTGGCGCGCACCGTGTCGTCATAGAGAAACGTCTCCTGCGGCACGTAACTGGTCTGCCCGCGCCACGACGCCATGCCGTCGCGCGTCAACGGCTGGCCGTCCACCAGGATCCGGCCGGACGTCGGCGACAGCAGCCCCCAGCAACAGGTCGGCCACCGTGCTCTTCCCGGAACCCGACGCGCCGACAATGGCCGTCGTGTCGCCGGCCTTGATTTCGAGATCAAGATCGGCCACCGCCGGTGTCTCGCGGCCCAGGTACGAGAACGACACGCGATCGAACCGCACGCTGCCGGTCAGCGTGACGTCCGCCGGCGAATCGACGCGAGGCTCCGCGGCCGCAAGGCAGTCGCGCTCGAGTTGCCTCACGATCTCGAACACCGGCAGCGTCGACGCCAGCGCCTGGAGATGCCGGTAGACCGCGACCAGCCGGGGCATCAGCCGCGCGAAGATGAACAGCATCACGAGCAACAACGCCGCCGGCTCGTTGAGCAGCGCGGACGAAGCGTAGACGATGAACGCCAGGAGGATGGTGGACCCCAGCTCCAGCATGCGGTGGAAGTCGGCGTCGCTGGCCGCCGCCTGCAGGGTCACCGCTTTCGAGTCGCCCGCCAGTCGCACCACGACGTCTTCGTGCCGGGCGGTCACGGCGTAGCTCTTGGACACCTTGACGCCGCCGACGTGTTCGACGATGGCCCGATGCAGCCGCTGCCGCTGGCGCGCCGCCGTCGTGCTGAGTGTGCGCGCCTGATCGAGCGGGCCGCGCACGAACCAGCCCAGCACGACGGCGCTCACCAGCACGAGCACCGCCATCTCGGGCGAGAGCCGGAGCGCGAGAGCGAAGTACACCGCCGCCACCACCAGCGCCACCAGCAGATCCATCAGGTTGCCGGCGGCCACGCCGACGCGACCCACCTCGGTGATGATGACGTGCATGAAGTCGGACGGAGTGCGGGTCACCAGGAAGCGCCACTCGGCTCCGACCATGGCCTTGTAGACCCGGAGGCGCAACGCCTCCGCGAGGTTCTCGCGCAGCGATGTGGTGAGCACGGATTGCGCGCGCTGAACCACCGCGCGCACGGCGGTGATCGCGACAAACAGCAGGAGCACGGCTCCCAGCGTCGGCGCCACACCAATGGCCCCGAGGCCGGACGTGATCCACCCGCCCGCACGCGGGAGCGGATTCTCCTCGACCGCGCCGACCAGCTCGAGCAGGGGCGCCAGCAGCAGCACGCCGGCGCCTTCGGTGGCCGTCAGCAGGAGCAGGAGCACGGCGGCGCCGGCGGCTTCCCGCGGCGAGGTGCGGATCATCTCGCCCAGCAGCGCCCGGGCACTGTGCGGCAGCCGCGCGGCCCGGCGCGCCTGACCCTCGCGCGGCGATCCGGTTACCAGTGGTACAGCTCCAGCGGGCAGTTGTTGTTCAAGTTCAGCAGCGCGTCGTGCGGATGCAGGTGAATCCCGGCCGCCGGCCGGCTCAGGCTGATGTGCGGGACAAGGTGGCCCTGCCCGCCGACGGCCAGCAACCACGCCAGCAGGCTGAACTCCGAGTTGAAGGCCCCGACGAACGCCTGGCAATCGGCGAACAGTTGCAGGTCACGAATCGCGCTGAGCGCCAACGGGCGCGCGATCTCGGGCCGCGCCAACGCGCGCTCTTCGATGTACTGCCCGTTCACGGTGATGTCCGGAAACAACGCGCGATCGTGCGCCACGGTGAGGAAGGTGTACTGCGGCCGGAGGGCCGCGGCGCGGGCCACCTCCACGCTCGATTCGGTCGCCAGAAAGATGTGGCGGATGCCGTAGGCCGTGCACAGCGTGTCGGCCGCATCGAGGTATTGCGACATCCCGAACGACCGCCGGTTGGACCGGAGCGGCGCGTCCGGCTCGGTGCTGGCCGCGTCACTGCGGCGCACGTGCATGCCGAGCACCGGAACCCCCGCCGCCGGCCAGCCCGCGGCGCGCTTCCACTCAACCAGTTGCGCCTCGAGGTCCGCGGTCGGCGTGAACGCGTAGCGCGTGGCCACGGCGAGCTTGAGCGTGCGTTCGAGCCGCGCCGGCGTGAAGGCGCCGCAGCCGGGGCCGCGCCATCGCGGTGGCGGCGCCATCGGCGACCAACCGTCAGCCGCGGTCCGCGATGGCTGGGCGAAGAACTCGCGCCAGCCGTCCGCCGCGCTGGCGCAACGCGCGGCGTCGGTTGGGTTTCCCGTACGGCTCCACAGCCATGGGCTCCAAGTCCGCCCTTCGGAGGCGAGGGCCGCCACCTCGGTCGGCGGTCCGTCGGACATGATCTCGGTGGCACAGCCAAGGTCAACGTGGTGACGGATCGCGGTGCCCACCAGGCGGATGTTCTTGCCGATCGGACGATACGTCAGGCGCACCGGCCGCGCCGAGGCCGCGCCGTGCTGGACGCTCTCGACGCGGCGGCGGTAGTGATCCGAAAACTGCCGCTGGCCCGCGATCGCGGCCGGGTCGGGCGAAGGGGCGTGCTCGGCTGGCACCGGCCCCGACTGGAGGTGGGACCGGTAGTGCTGCAGCAGGAGCGCACGCCGTTCGCGATCCCAACGCGGTCCCCAGATGTCCCGCAGCCAGAAGCGCAGTGCGCCCCCTCGCCGCGGCGCGGCGGCCAGTCTAGGCGATGCCGACGCCACGTTCCGCTTCCGCGCGCGCCCCGAGAAGATCCCGGTACCACGCGAGATAGGCCTCGACCTGGCGGTCGAGGGTGAAGCGACTGGCGACGTCGCGCGCGGCGTTCTCGCCCAGCCGCACCCGTACCGGCTCGCAATCCAGCAGCGCCTCCACCGCGTCGGTCATCTCGACGGCACCGGCGGGAGGCACCAGCATGCCAGTGGCATCGCCGATCCCGTCACGGCGCCCGGCACGAACGGCCTCGATCGCGGCCGGCCGAATCTGTTCCGGAATGCCGCCGACCGCGGTGGCCACCACCGGTGTGCCGCACGCCATCGCCTCCAGCACCGCGAGTGGAAACGTGTCGGCCCGGGCGGCGTGAAGGTAGAGGTCGGCCGATTGGTAGTACTGGGCCATGACGCGGGGATCGCCGACGACCGGGACCGATCGGATCGCGGCACCGGGCCGGGAGCGCGCCGCGAACTCGCGTCCCACGGCCACGAACACGAGTGGCTCGGCCCGGCGCCGGGCGGCGAGACCATCGATCAGCCGAGCCAGCGTGCGGTCGTCTTTCCACATGCTGCCGCTGCTGCCGGCAGTCAGCAGGATGATCGTCGAGGCGTCCGGCAGGCCGAGGCGGGCGCGCGCCTGCCGGCGGTCGGCGGGCCGGAACACGCTGGTGTCAACGCCGTTCGGGATCACGCGCACATCGCCGGCGGACGGGGCCAGCATCGAGCGCCCCACCTGATCGCGCAGCCACCGCGAGGGCGCCGCCAGGTGAACGCGACTGGCCGCAAACACCTCCTGCTTGCGGCGCCAATTACGATCGGTCGCGTCGCGACGAATGGGGGGATCGAGCGTGAGGTCCGGACACTGGCCGCAGCCGGTTTGCCAGCGGCCGCAGCCCAGCGCATGCGCGCAGTGGCCGGTCATCAACCACATGTCATGCAGGGTGAGCACCGTCGGCAATCGAGCACTGATTGGCGCCAGGGCCCGCAGGTCGAAGTAGCCGCCGTGAAGGTTATGCGCATGCACCACGTCCGGCGCTGAGGCGAACTGATCGAGCAGGCGCGCGCTGGCCGGGAAGGCGAAGTCCTCGATCCCGTTCAGGTGATCGACGATCGCGCGCGGGTGCGTGGCCATCCGCAACGAGCGGCTCAGCAGGCCGAACCCGCGGTTAGGATGGCGCTCCGCCAGCCGCCGTAACCGAACCTGGACCGCGACATAGCCGGTGGCGCTGAACCACGGGCGGTCGTCGTCCGGCAACGGCAGCACGCCCGGATCGCCGGTGCCCTTGCGTCCCACGACGTGCCAGACCTGGTGGCCGCGAGCGGCATATCCGCGCATCAGGCCGGCGGCGACCGTGGCGGCCCCGCCGCCGTGATCGGTGGCGCCGACCTGCACGATGGCGAGCGCGCGCGCGGACGCGGTCAACTCGTCCACCTCCGCCAATGCTCCCCGAACTCGTCCCCCGTCCAGTTGCGGACCAGCACGCGCGGCACCCGGAACCGGTCCGTGCCCGCGTGGACGCGACCGGGCTCGGTCGTGCACGCGAATTCGAGGCCCGCATTTCTCGCGACGGCCGCGACCTCATCGGAGACGTCGCTCCTACCGCCAAAGGGGTACGCGAACGCGGTCGCGGGCGAGCCGCGCCACGACTCCACGTGCCGGCGTCCCTCGGCGATCTCGCGCCGCTGGTCGTCGTGCCGCAGGTAGGCGAGCGACGGGTGCGAATGCGTGTGCGAACCGATCTGAATGCCGTCGCGGGCGCCGAGCGCCGTCACTTCATCCGGTGTCAACGCGCGACGGGAGGGCGGCGCCGCGCTGGCCTGCGACGCGAGTCCGGCAATCGCCGCTGCGCAGACGTCCCCGGGGACGCGCCGCAAGCGCCGGCATAGTTCGCGATAGAGCTGATGCCGAGGCGTGGGCGTGTCGCCGGCCTCGACGTGCCATCCGGCGCAGGCCGCGCGGTCGGCGTCGCTGTAGCTCGCGTCCGTCCCCATGTCC
Organism: Vicinamibacterales bacterium; assembly: GCA_041659285.1. Classification (NCBI taxonomy): domain Bacteria; kingdom Pseudomonadati; phylum Acidobacteriota; class Vicinamibacteria; order Vicinamibacterales; species Vicinamibacterales bacterium. Next base: position 330,661 of record JBAZYO010000007.1, read on the forward strand.
TGTTCGATCACCTCGCCGGCAATGGTCACGCGCACGCGCGCCGGCAGGGTGCCGGGCGCCAGCAGCAGCCGCTCGAGCGCATCCCACCAGAACTCGCGACCGTCACCGACCGCCCCGCTGGCAATGAAGACCGTCGCCGGCACACCGTACCGATCGAGCAGCGGCGCTGCCACCGCGAGGTTGTCGGCGTAGCCGTCGTCAAAGGTGATGGCGACGGCGCGCGCGGGGAGCGAGCCGTCGTGCGCGCGCCGCACCAACTCCGCGAGCGGCAGGGGCGCCGCGCCCCGGCGCAGGATGTCGAGGTGGGCCTCGAAGGCGGCCGCCGTCACGGCGAGCCGCTGCGGGTCGGCATCCAACTCGGCGACACGGTGGTACAGCAGCACCACGCCGCCGGGCGGCCATCGATCGAGCCGCCGGCGAACGCCGTCCCATGCCCGGCGCCACGCCGGCCGCGGCGGGATGTTCAATCGTCGATTTTGAAAACCGGGCAGAGCTCCGCCCTCTCAGTCACAGCAGCGCCGAACGTTCTTCCGCAATTCGTTCACTGAGAAGGCTTCGGGCGCTGAGGGACAGTCGTTATCGTAGCCCGGCATCTCCCGTCGCGGCGATGCCTTTCTGGGCGCGCGCCGCCTCCACTTGCGAGGCGATCCACGAGTAGGTCGTGGCCAATCCGGCGCGGAGGGGCATGCGAGGGGACCAGCCGAGCTGCTGGCGCAGGAGGCGGTTGTCGGAGTTGCGGCCGCGCACGCCTTCGGGACCGGCGACCGGCCGGATGCTGAGGTGCTTCCCCGACAGTTCGATGATGGCGGTGGCCAGCGCGCGAATGCTGATCATTTCTTCCGACCCCAGGTTCACGGGCCCTGCGAAGTCTGAACGCATCAATCGCAGCACGCCCTCAATCGCGTCATCCACGTGCATGAACGATCGCGTTTGCGCGCCGTCGCCCCACATCTCGATCTCGCCGCCGTCGTCTGCCTCGGCGACCTTGCGGCAGAGTGCGGCGAGCGCTTTCTCGCGGCCGCCGCGCCAGGTGCATCGCGGACCATACACGGCGTGAAAGCGCGCGATGCGAACCGCGAAGCTGCCGTTGCGCGCATGCGCCGCATACAGCCGTTCGGAAAAGAGCTTTTCCCAACCGTACTCGCTGTCGGGTTGCGCCGGATAAGCAAGCGGTTCGGCGCAGTGCGGGTCGGCCGGGTCGCGTTGCACCGACGCCGGGTAGACGCACGCAGACGAGGGGAAGAAGAGCCGTGGCACGCGGGCTCGCGCGCACGCCAGCGCCACGTTGATGTTGATGAGTGCCGAATGCGACATGATCGCGGCGTCGTGATCGCCGGTGAACGTGAAGCCGGCGCCGCCCATCTCGGCCGCCAGTTGGTAGACCTGGTCGAACGGTTGATCGATCACCTCGCGGCACACGCGCGGATCGCGGAGGTCGCCGATGACGAACTGGTCGGCGTCAACCGGTGAGAACTCAGGATGCTTGAGGCCGATGGCGCGGACCCAGGCGCCGTCGGCCTTCAGGCGCGAGACCAGGTGCGCGCCAATGAAGCCGCCGGCCCCGCACACCAGCACACGTGACATGCAACAATTCTACCCTTCGCCCGGACCGAGCAGGGACGCGGCGCGGACGGCCTGGTCACCACACGTAGCGCGTGATGTAGAGCGGCGCGTTGTGGAGGCCGGCCAGCAGCAGCACCACGACAACCCGCCGATAGAGGACGGGCCGGGCGCGTTCCAGGTGCGCGAGTGCGGCGGATCCGAGCATGGCCAGGAACGGAATGGCGTGCAGGAGATATCCGGCCTTCACGTCGAGGCCGGGATAACCGATCAGCAGGGCGAAGTATCCACCGGCCGTCACGACCACCACGATCGTGGCGAGGCCGAGGCCGCCCGCATCACCATCCCCCTCTCTCCGGCGCCGCGTCTTCCACATGCGGGTCATGCCGAGCCAGATTCCGGCGAGCACAACCGCGGTGGGCACGAGCGCGACCGCGTTCACCCGTCCCAGGTACGGCGCGATCGTCTGCCGGTTACTCGCCACCGGGTTCGACTGGGCAATGTCCATCAGGACCTGGCCTGACGCCCAGCCACCGGCGGGATCGTGGGCGCGAACCACCCAATAGCACCAGTAGTCGCCCCAGAAGTCGGCGTAGAGCACGGGCAGCAGGGCCTGGCTCTCTCCTACTGCGAACGTCTCGCGCACAGGATCCAGGAACAGGTCTGGCAGGCCAAGGTCCGAGTAGAAGCCCGCGGGCCGGTTCGCCAACGACCACCGCTCACCGGGCGGTGTGTTGAACGCGGCGATCGATCCAAAGCGCTGAAACAACGACGCGTAATACCAGCCGCAGATCAGCACCGCGATCAAAGACACGGTGGCCAACCCCCGCATCCGTTCCGCGCGACGGTCCCGCTCAACGACGACATGCCACGCGAGGTAGGCGACGGCCGCCACGGCAACGAACGCGCCCCACTGCTTGGCCAACAGCAGCAGACCGATGCCAGCACCGAGCAGGACCCAGCCGCGAACGCGGCCGCGCCGATCCGCGAGCGTGGTCAACAGGCGTTCGACCACCACCACCGAGAGGAACGCCGCGAGAGGTTCGCCGCGAACAAAGGCAAACATCTTGTAATAGACCGGAGTGATGGCCAGCAGCATGAGCGACCAGCGCGTGAACGTTCGCCCGCCGGGCCGGATGACCTGGCACAGCCGAACCAGCATCAACGTCAGGCCGATCGACCACACGACGTTCTGCATCTGCGCGGCCTTGACGACCACGCCCCAACGATCGGTCGCGAACGCCCGCAGCAGCGCCGGCAGCACGTACGGGAGCGGCGCGGCAAAGAATTCCGCGGTGTCGTCGGGGCCAGGCAGGTGCCCACCCGCGAGCACGGCGATGTAGCGCAGGTGGTCGAGTGCGTCGTAGCCGACGAACGGACTGTGCAGCAGCGCGTTCAGCAGCACGAGGCCGTTGATCCAGAACAGGGCGGCCACGACGACCCAATCTCGCCACACGCTGACGACGGGACGGCGAGGCGCGCCTGCGGGCATCGAGCGGGATTTTGACACGGTATGCCGCGGTCGTGGTTCGTAGACAGCTAGAACAGCGGCGTCGGCACGTCGATCGACGGCCGTCGCGCGAGCGACGTGCCGGCGGAGTATTCGCCCTTCTCGGGCGTGAACTCCACGATCGGGTAACGGCCCGGGGCAAGGGCTTGCGGGCGGCACAGCACAACGGCCGCTGACGGCTCGTCTTCGAAAACCATGACCTGGCCGTCGGTGCAACGCTCGCGAAACACCGACGCCTCGGCCAGGAACTGGTACTTCTGCAGCCACAGGACGATGGGGCCCCGCCTGTCCCAATGGATTGAAATCACCGTCATCATCAGGATCAGGCCGGCGAACACGCCAATCGCCAGGCCACGAGTCGAGGGCCGGCCACGCTCCAGTACCGCGGTCGCTATCGCGACCAAGGCGCAATACGCCGGCACCAGGACGAACCGGGGTTCGTAGCCCTGCGGCTCCCGGTCCGGGGCCAACAGGAACAGCACCGTGGCCGCGACGCCAAGATACGCGAGCCACGCCCGGACTTCAGGCCGGTTCGCGCCGGTGGCCCATTCGCCGCGGGCCCGGCGGCGGACTGCCGCTGCCCACAGCCCGCCGAGCGTCGTCAGCGCCACCACCATGATCACGACGTTGTGTGGATAGTCGCCGCCCAACTCGCTGAGCAGGCGCCGGCCCGTGGGGGAAAAGACCGGGGTCCATTGCCCGCCCCATGCCTGGGCGGCGTGGACGACCGTGACCATCGCGGCCAGGGCTCCGTACTGACGCCGCCGCGCATGATGGGCGGCGGCCGCGCGAAGCAGGATCGGCACCGCCAGCAGGCCAACGGGCGTCGTCAACAACCCGACCGCGACGCCGGAGAATCCGATCCAGGACAGGCGCGCCGGCACGGTGGTGGCGGTGAGCAGGTACGCCATCGCGGCCAGGCAGGCCGACCAATTGACCCACGTGAGATTCGCGAACAGGCTGGAGTCGATGACGTGCAGCGCGCACATGATCGAGGCGGCGAGTAGCGCGGCCGCGCCGGCGTGCTGCCCACCAGGTTCGGCCAGCAGCCGCTTCGTCTCGCGATAGAGCAGCGCGACGGCCGCGAGTGCCGCCACGCGGTAACCAACGGCTTGAGCCGCCAGCGGCAGGTAACCGAGCGCGTAGGCGACGGTGGCGGGAATCACATGAAAGTAGCCGTTGGCCCAGAAGAACGGGGTGGCGCCGGTGACGTTGTTGATGTACGTCAACAGCCCGGTGTCGTCCACGCCGAGGGCCCCCGACATCAGGGACAATGCCGCCAGGGCGCACACCGCCAGGGCATCAGGCGTGCGCGTTGGGGACGCCATGGGATCGCGCGAGACTCTAACACGGCCGGCGACGCGCGCCGGGTGGTCTGACGCTAAGATGTCGGGGTGAATCGCCGGGGCCTGCGCCCGTTCTTGAAATGGGTCGGTGGCAAGCGGCAGTTGTTGCCGGTCCTGCGCCGCTACTACCCGGCGACCTTCGGCGGCTACTTCGAACCGTTCGTCGGCAGCGGCGCGGTGTTCTTCGACCTGCTGGGCCGCGGCGATCTCGACGGCCGCGCGATCACGCTCAGCGACGACAACGCCGACCTGATTGGTTGCTACGCGCGCATCGGCGACTCGCTCGACCTCGTGCTGGCCGAACTCGATCGGCTCGCGCACGATCACGCCGCCGGCGGCCGGGCCCACTACCTGCGCGTGCGCGACGAGCGCTTCAACCCACGCCGCGCGGCGTGGCGCGGCGCCGGCAGCGAGATCGGCACCTACGGCGCCGATCTCGCCGCGATGCTGATCTACCTCAATCGCACCGGCTACAACGGGTTGTTCCGGCAGAACGCGTCGGGCGAGTACAACGTGCCGCCCGGCCGCTACGATCGGCCGCGGATCGTCGATCGGCCGCTGCTGACGGAGGTGTCGGCGATCCTGAGACGGCCCAACGTCCGCGTCCAGCACGCGCCGTTCGACCAGATTGCCGACACGGCCGTCGCCGGCGACTTTGTCTATTTCGATCCGCCGTACGCACCGCTGAGTGCCACCGCCAACTTTCGCGGTTACACCGGACGTGGGTTTGCCGACGCCGACCAGGAACGCCTGCAACGGGTGCTGATCGCTCTCGCCGAGCGCGGGGTCCAGGTGCTGCTGTCCAATTCCACTGCGCCGGCCGTGACGCGGCTGTACGAGGGCAACCAGGACGTACGCGCGGCGGGACTGCATGCCTGGCGGTTCCCTGCCCGCCGGGCCGTCAACTCGAATGCGGAGCGGCGAGGCACCGTCGAAGAACTCGTGGTGTCGAACGTTCGTCCCGTCGAGGCGAAGAGCAGCTAAGGAACCAACCCGGACGAAAAGTGCGGGCTGCCCGAACACAGGCGATCGCCGACGATGCCGGCGGCCAGGGTGTTGGTTGTCACGTTCCAGTGTCCCTGTCCGGCGGGCATCTCTGGAGAAAGACCACCGTTCAAGAAGGCGCCGCTCGCGGCGCTGTATTCGGCAAGGGGCTCGGCGAGCATGACCGCGGGTATCCCGTTGGCGGCGGCAAAGTCGCGAATGCGGCGATCCGGGTAGAAGAGGTCGTCCACGCCAAGTCCGTCCGCCAGCGCCCGCCGTGCCGCCAGCTCGGGGTGCACCTGTTGGGCATTCGAGAGCGTGACGATCCAGAACTCGGCGCCGCTCGCGGCGACCTCGCGCGCCAGCGTCAGGAACAACGCCTCGGTGACGCGCCACGCCTCGGCGATGGCGGGGGTCGATGGTGGCCGGTAGATCTCCTCCGAGCCCAGCCCGCCGGCGATATCCGGCCGCAGTTCCTCCTCTTCTTCCTTGACGGCTGGCCGCAGCGTGGCCCATCCCCTGTAGAGCAAGTCCGCGGTTCGGAGGCGCTCCGTGACGGCGATGCGCAGCCGGCGAAACCAGGGCTCGCCGGCATAGGGGTCGACGGCCGTCGGCGCGTTCAAGACGAGCATGTCGCCGCGCAAGGCGAAATAGGGGGTTGGGTCGTGGTTGGACTCGTTCAAGCCGGGGTGGTTGTTGAAAAGATCGTTGCTGGTGTAGACGGCGAGCACGACCACGTCGGGCCGGTAGTTGGTGACATGACTGCGGTAGGTGAGCAGTTCCTGTGCCGTCCCGTAGCCGCCGACACCGAAGTTCATCACCTCCGCGACACGGCCGGTGCCTTGAACGCACCCCGTCAGCCGCGATTCGAGGAACGACGTGAACGTCTTCTCCTGCGGGACATTCACCGCCATCATGTACGAGTCGCCGAGCACGGCCACGCGCACGGTGCCGGGAGGCGCCGCGGCCGGGTGCTCACGGTCGCGCAGGCCATCACTATTGATCCGGACCCAGACGACATTCTCCTCGCGGCTCCAGCCTTCCTGGTTGGGTCGCAGCGCCCACCCGCGTTGAGCATCCGGCAGGTAGAACCGCGCGGCGTCCCTCTGGTTGGTGGCCCGCAACGCGATCTCGCACGCCAACACCGCCAGCAACATGGCGGCGACCGGGACCAATCGCCGCCACCAGACGCGGGGGCCTGGCGAGGGTGCGGGGGCGGGCATGGCTCATTATCCACACAGGATCGTGGAATCGAACGCCGGCGCGGCCGGGCGGGAGCCCCGGCCTGGCGCCGGTGGCGATGCGCGTGCGCCCGCCCGCCGGCCGTGCTACGCTAAACAGGATTTTCCGCGCGCGAAAGTGGCGGAACTGGCAGACGCGCCGGCCTTAGGAGCCGGTAGCCGCAAGGCTATAGGGGTTCGACTCCCCTCTTTCGCACCATTTGCCTCCTGCCCGCAAGGCTGAGGGCGGACCTCGGCGAACACCGAGATCACCAAATCACCAGATCATGAAATCAGAAATTGTTGACGTGAACGAAACGCGCCGTGACCTCACGGTGGAAGTCCCCAGCACGGTGGTCGATGAGGCCATCGGCCACGCCGCCGCCAAGATCGGCCGCGCCGCGCGCATCCCCGGGTTCCGCCCCGGCAAGGTGCCCGCCACCGTCGTCCGCCAGCGCTTCAAGGGCCAGATCATGCAGGACGTGGCCGAGCAATTGGTGGCCAAGGCCGTGGGTGACGCGCTGACCGAACGCGGCGTCGAGCCGATCGAGACGCCCGACATCAAGGACCTCGTCCTCGAGGAAGGCAAACCCCTCACGTTCAAGGCGTCGTTCGACGTGATGCCGAGCTTCGACCCCGGCGACCTGTCCACCATCGAGGCGACGCAGCCGGCGGCGGCCGTGGCGGACGAGGTGGTCAACCAGTCGCTCGAGCGCCTGCGCGAACGCGCCGCGCGTTTCGAGGCGGTGGAGACCGGCGCCGTGGAAGCGGGCCACACCGTGGTGGTCAGCCTCGAACGGCAGGGCATCGACAAGGACGGCAAGAAGGGCCAGCCCGACAAGCACGACCAGGTCTCGATCGAACTGGGGGCGCCGTCGAACCCGCCGGGCTTTGACGCCGAGATGATCGGCGTGACGCCCGGCACGACCAAGAGCTTCACCATCACCTACCCCGCCGACTACACCATCGCCGAACTCGCCGGCGGCACGGTGGACTACACGGTGACGCTGAAAGAGATCAAGAAGCGCGTGGTTCCGCCCCTGGACGACGAGCTCGCGAAGGACCTGGGCGAGTTCGACTCGCTCGACGCGCTGCGGACGCGCGTGCGGGAAGACCTCGAGCACGAGGCAATGCACGCGGCCGAGCGCCAGCTCCGCCAGGATGTGCTGAAGCAGCTCGCGGCGCGCGTGCCATTTGCCGTGCCGGCCACGCTGGTGGAGCGCGAAATCGACCGCCGGCTCGAAGACTTCGCGCGGCGCCTGATGGATCAGCGGGTCGATCCGCGGCAGGCCAACATCGACTGGAACGCGTTCCGCGAAGGCCAGCGGGAGCCCGCCACCGAGGCGGTCGGGTCGGCCATCGTGCTGGACGAGATCGCCAGGCGGGAGAACGTCGCCGTGACGGAAGCCGACCTGGACGCCGAACTCCAGCGCTACGCGGAGCAGACCGGGCACACCGTGCCGAGCATCCGGGCGCGCCTGCAAAAGGATGGCGAACTGGGCCGCCTGGCGGCCGGATTGCGCCGGGAAAAGGCGGTTTCCCTGGTCCTGTCCAAGGCGAACATCACGAAGTCCTGACGCGCCCTTTTGGCTATTGCACTTCCGGCGTCTTCAGCCGATAACAGTAGGAAGCCTAATCCATATGAGCTACCAGAATCAGCTTGTGCCGATGGTGGTCGAACAGACCAACCGCGGTGAGCGCGCATACGACATCTTTTCGCGCCTCCTCAAGGACAACATCATCTTTATTGGCACGCCGATCGACGACGGCGTGGCCAACCTGGCCATCGCGCAGATGCTGTTTCTCGAGGCCGAGGACCCGGACAAGGACATCCAGCTGTACTTGAACAGTCCGGGCGGGTCGATTACGGCCGGGTTTGCGATCTACGACACCATGCAGTTCATCCGTCCCGACGTGCAGACGATCTGCATCGGCCAGGCGGCGTCGATTGCGGCGGTGCTGCTGGCGGCGGGGACCAAGGGCAAGCGCTTTTCCCTGCCCAACTCGCGCATCCTGATCCACCAGCCGTGGATGTCGGGGCTCGGCGGCCAGGCCACCGACATCGACCTGGCGGCGAAGGAAATCATACGCATGCGTGCGCGAATCAACGAGATTCTGGTCCAGCACACGGGCCAGGAAATGAAGCGCATTCAGGACGATACCGAGCGCGACTACATCATGTCGGCGGACCAGGGCAAAGAGTACGGAATTATTGACGACGTCATTCGTAAACGGGTGTAACCTAGGTATACGGCATGGTAAAAAAGAACGGCGACGGCGGCGAGATTTTACGCTGCTCGTTCTGCAATAAAGACCAGAACGACGTCCGCAAATTGATTGCCGGTCCGACGGTATTCATCTGCGACGAATGTGTCGAGGTCTGCAACGACATCATTGCCGACGACAACCGGTTCGACAACCGCGGGACGCGCACGTCCCTGCCGGCCCCGCCCGAGATCAAGAAGTTCCTCGACGAGTACGTGATCGGCCAGGAACTGACGAAGAAGAAGCTCGCGGTCGCGGTCTACAACCACTACAAGCGGCTGGAAATCCAGAAGCAGCCGCGCAGCCGGCACGACGTCGAGCTGACCAAGTCCAACATCCTGCTGATCGGCCCGACCGGCAGCGGCAAGACGCTGCTGGCACAGACGCTGGCCAAGCTGCTGTCGGTGCCGTTCACGATCGTCGATGCGACGACCCTGACCGAGGCCGGCTACGTCGGCGAAGACGTCGAGAACATCATCCTCAAGCTGCTGCAGGCCGCCGGCGGCGACATCGAGAAGTGCCAGCAGGGCATCGTCTACATCGACGAAATCGACAAGATCGGCCGCAAGGACGAGAACCCGTCGATCACCCGCGACGTCTCGGGCGAAGGCGTGCAGCAGGCGCTGCTCAAGATTCTCGAAGGCACCGTGGCCAACGTCCCGCCGCAGGGCGGACGCAAGCATCCGCACCAGGAATTCTTCCAGATCGACACCACCAACATCCTGTTCATCTGTGGCGGCGCGTTCGTCGGCCTCGACAAGGTGGTGGAGCGCCGCATCGGCAAGAAGACGCTGGGCTTCAAGGCCGAGATCAAGTCGAACAAGCACTTCGACGTCGGCGCCATCCTCGAGCAGGCCGAGCCCCAGGACCTGATCAAGTTCGGCCTCATCCCCGAGTTCGTCGGCCGCCTGCCCGTGATGGGCACGCTGCACGAGCTCGACCGCCCGGCCCTCGTCCAGATCCTGACGCAGCCGCGCAACGCGATCATCCGTCAATACCAGAAGCTGTTCGAGTACGAGAACGTCAAGCTGCGCTTCACCGACGAATCGATCGAGGCGATTGCCGAGATGGCGCTGGCCCGCAAGATCGGCGCCCGCGGCCTGCGGATGATCATCGAAGACCTGATGCTCGACCTGATGTACCAGATGCCCGGGCAGAAGAAGGCCCGTGAAGTGGTGATCACGCGCGAGATGGTCGTGAGCAAGAACACCGGCCTCGAAGTCATCGAAAAAGCCGGCTAGCAGCACCAGGCACTTAGGCACTTGGCACGTTGGCACCAGCACCCTAGGCACGCCCGGCACCGTACGCACCTCCAGGCACCTTAAAAATATGGTCGAAGTCTACGAGACCCTCCCGATCGTCCCCCTTCGCGACGTCGTCGTGTTCCCGCACATGATGATGCCGTTCGTCATCGGGCGGCCGTCGTCCATCCGCGCGCTCGAACACGCGCTGGGCAAGGACAAGCGGATCTTCCTGGCGGCGCAGCACGACGCCTCCACCGACGATCCCAAGGCCGAGGACATCTTCACGATGGGCTGCGTCGCCAACGTCGTGCAGAGCCTGAAGCTGCCCGACAGCAACATCAAGGTGCTGGTCGAGGGCGTCGATCGCGCGCGCGTGATCGAGTGGAAGGAAGACAAGGGCTTCTACCGCGTGGTGGTCAAGGTGCTGCAGCGGCAGAAGGACGCCGCCGGCGACGTCGAGCAGACCATGAGCCGCGTCGTCACGCTGTTCGAGCAATACGTCAAGCTGTCGAACAACCTGCACTACGACGCGATGATCGCGGCGGTGCGGGTGGACGACCCGGGCAAGCTGGCCGACACCATCTCGGCGCACCTGCTGGTCGGCATCGACGAGAAGCAGAACCTGCTCGAGATCGTCTCGCCGCTCGAGCGCCTCAACCGCATCGCCGGCATCCTCGAGGCCGAAGTCGACAAGCTCCAGGTCGATCGCCGCATCCAGTCTCGCGTCAAGAAGCAGATGGAGAAGGCGCAGAAGGAGTACTACCTCAACGAGAAGATGAAGGCGATCCAGAAGGAACTGGGCCGCAAGGACGACAAGGGCAACGAGGCCGACGACCTGAAGAAGAAGATCGAACAGGCGCGGATGCCGAAGGACGTCGAGGAAAAGGCGGTCCAAGAACTGAAACGCCTCGAGGCGATGCCGCCGATGTCGGCCGAAGCCACCGTCTCGCGCAACTACCTCGACTGGCTGATCGCGGTGCCGTGGCACAAGAAGACCAAGGAGAACCGCGACCTCAAGAACGCCGAGGTCGTGCTCAACGAGGACCACTACGGCCTCGACAAGATCAAGGACCGTATTCTCGAGTTCCTCGCGGTGCGCGCCCTGGTGAAAAAGCCCAAGGCGACCATCCTCACGTTTGTCGGCCCGCCGGGCGTCGGCAAGACCTCGCTGGCCAAGTCGATCGCCCGCGCCATGAACCGCAAGTTCGTGCGCCTGTCACTGGGCGGCGTCCGTGACGAAGCCGAAGTGCGCGGCCATCGCCGCACCTATATCGGTGCCTTCCCCGGCCAGATCATCCAGATGATGAAGAAGGCCACCTCGCTCAACCCGGTGTTCCTGCTCGACGAAATCGACAAGATGTCGATGGACTTCCGCGGCGACCCGTCAGCGGCATTGCTCGAAGTGCTCGACCCCGAGCAGAACGGCACCTTCCTCGATCACTACCTCGACGTCGAGTACGACCTGTCGAACGTCATGTTCATCTGCACCGCCAACGTGCTGCACACCATTCCGCAGGCGCTGCGCGACCGCATGGAAGTGCTGCAACTGGCCGGCTACACCGAGCAGGAGAAGACCGAGATCGCCAAGCGCTTCCTGGTCAGCAAGGCGGTGGAGGGCTCGGGGCTCACCGAGAAGAACATCACGTTCGCCGACGAGGCGCTCCAGAACATCATCCAGCGCTACACGCGCGAGGCGGGCGTCCGCAACCTCGAACGTGAGATCAACGCGATCTGCCGCAAGATCGCCCGCAAGGTGGTGGTCGAGGGCCCGAGCACGTCGGAGACGATCACCGCCGAAAAGGTCACCGAATACCTCGGCGTGCCGCGCTACCGCCCCAGCGTTGCCGAAGAGCAGAACGAGATTGGCGTCGCCACCGGCCTGGCGTGGACCGAAGTCGGCGGCGAGATCCTGGTCACCGAGTGCACGCTGATGCCGGGCCGCGGCCGGCTCATCCTCACCGGCAAGCTCGGCGACGTGATGCAGGAGTCGGCGCAGGCGGCAATGAGCTACGTGCGCTCGCGGGCCGAAGCCTTCGGCATCCCGAAAGACTTCAACCGCAAGGTCGACGTGCACGTGCACATCCCCGAAGGCGCCATCCCGAAAGACGGCCCCTCGGCCGGCATCACGCTGGCCACGGCCTTGATCTCGGCGCTCGCGCGCATTCCGACGCGCCGCGACGTCGCCATGACCGGCGAGATCACCCTGCGCGGCAAGGTGCTGCCGATCGGCGGCCTCAAGGAAAAGCTGCTGGCCGCGCACCGCGCCGGCGTGAAGACCATTCTCGTGCCGAAAGAGAACGAGAAGGACCTGGCCGACATCCCGAAGAACGTGCTCGACCTGCTCGACATCCACATGGTCAGCCACATGGATGAAGTGCTGAAGATTGCCCTCGCCGGGCCGTTGACGCCGCTGACGCCGACACCCGATGCCGACATCGACGGGTCGGCCGATGCGATTACGCACTGAGTGAAGGTCACTTCTGAGTTCGTCACGAGCGCCGCGGGAACAGTTGGGTTCCCGAAGGACGGCGTGCCCGAGCTGGCCATGGTGGGCCGCTCGAACGTCGGCAAGTCGACGCTGATCAACGCCCTCGTCCGGCAGAAACTCGCCCGGACGAGCGCCGCTCCCGGCAAGACGCGACTGGCGAATTTCTACCGGGTCGCCGTGGAGAGCAGGCCCGCGTTTTACCTGGTGGACCTCCCCGGCTACGGCTATGCGCGCGGCGGCGAGAAGAGCCGCCAGGAATTCGACGCGCTGGCCGCGGAGTATTTCAGCAGCCGGCACGCCGAGGACGATCCCGGCGGGCCGGCGTCAGGCGAGAAGGCGCCGGTGTTCTGCGGGGTCCTGGCGCTGGTTGACAGCCGGCACCCGGGGCTGGACGCGGATCGCATCGCCTGGACGTGGTTGAGCCGCATGGGCATCGAACGCCATGTGGTCGCGACCAAGGTGGACAAACTGACGCGTGCCGAGCGGCATCGTCATCTCTCGGAACTGGAACGGCTTTACTCAGGTCCGGTCACGCCCGTGTCGGCGGAGACCGGTGAAGGATTGGATGCACTGTGGACACTGATCGCCAGGCTGCTGACGCGGCCGTAGCTACGCCGACCACGCCCGCCACCGAACCGGCCACCCTCGATCTCTCCACCCTCAAGGATCTCGGCGTCACGGCGCTGACCAAGATCGCCAGGGACCTGGAGATTCCAGGCGCGACCGGCATGCGCAAGCAGGAGTTGATCTTCGAGATCCTCCGGGCCCGCGCCGAGAAGGCCGGGCTGATCTTCTCGGAAGGCGTGCTCGAAGTGCTCCCAGACGGCTTCGGCTTCCTGCGGGCCCCCGACTACAACTACCTCGCCGGCCCCGACGACATCTACGTCTCCCCCTCCCAGATTCGCAAGTTCGACCTGCACACCGGCGACACCATCTCGGGGCAGATTCGCTCGCCGAAAGAAGGCGAACGTTACTTCGCGCTGATCAAGGTCGAGGCCATCAACTTCGAGCCGCCGGCCCGCGGCAAGGAGCGCGTGTTCTTCGAGAACCTGACGCCGCTCTACCCGCAGGAACACATCCACCTCGAGGCCGACCCCGAGAACCTGTCGACCCGCGTCATGGACCTGATGACCCCGCTCGGCAAGGGCCAGCGCGGCCTGATCGTCGCGCCGCCGCGCACCGGCAAGACCATGCTGCTGCAGTCGATCGCCAACGCCATCACCATCAACCACCCCGAGATCTACCTGATCGTGCTGCTCATCGACGAGCGGCCCGAGGAAGTGACCGACATGCAGCGCTCGGTCAAGGGCGAGGTGGTGTCGTCCACGTTCGACGAGCCGGCCCAGCGCCACGTGCAGGTCGCCGAGATGGTGATCGAAAAGGCCAAGCGCCTGGTCGAGCACAAGAAGGACGTCGTCATCCTGCTCGACTCGATCACCCGCCTCGCCCGCGCCTACAACACCATCGTGCCGACCTCGGGCAAGGTGCTGTCGGGCGGCGTCGACAGCAACGCGCTGCAACGGCCGAAGCGCTTCTTCGGCGCCGCGCGCAACATCGAACAGGGCGGCTCGCTCACCATTGTCGCCACCGCGCTGGTGGACACCGGCTCGCGCATGGACGAAGTGATCTTCGAGGAGTTCAAGGGCACCGGCAACATGGAAGTGCACCTGGACCGCAAGCTCGCCGACCGCCGCGTGTTCCCGACCATCGACATCCAGAAGAGTGGCACCCGCAAGGAAGAGCTGTTGCTGTCGAAGGAAGACCTGGCCCGCGTCTACGTGCTGCGCCGCGTCCTCACGCCGCTGTCGCCGGTCGAGGCCATGGAGCTGCTGCTCTCGAAGATGAGCAAGACCAAGACCAACGCCGAGTTCCTGTCAGCGATGCAACAGGGCAAGTAGGATAGCGCCATGGCCGCGTCGACGACCGTGAAGGTGGGCCTCACGCAGATGGCGTGCGGCGACGACCCGAAGAAGAACCTGGCGAAGCAACTGGCGCTGACCGAACGCGCCCTGAAGAAGGGCGCGAAGATCGTCTGCACGCAGGAGCTGTTCCGCTCGCCGTATTTCTGCCAGGTCGAAGACCACCGCTTCTTCGCGCTCGCCGAGTCGATTCCGGGGCCGTCAACCGACGCGTTCTGCAAGCTCGCCAGGAAATACAAGGCCGTGATCGTGGCCTCGCTGTTCGAGAAGCGCGCCGCCGGCGTTTATCACAACACCGCGGCGATCATCGACGCCGACGGCTCGCTGATGGGCGTGTATCGCAAGATGCACATCCCCGACGACCCGCTGTTCTACGAGAAGTTCTACTTCACCCCCGGCGACACCGGCTTCCGCGCCTGGAAGACCAAGGTGGCAACCATCGGCGTGCTGATCTGCTGGGACCAGTGGTTCCCGGAAGGCGCCCGCCTCACCGCCATGCAGGGCGCCGAGATCCTGTTCTATCCCACCGCCATCGGCTGGCACCCGTCCGAGAAGAAGCAGTACGGCGTGGCGCAGCACGATTCGTGGGAGCTGATCCAGCGCAGCCACGCGGTGGCCAACGGCTGCTACGTCTGCGCCCCGAACCGCGTCGGCCACGAGTTCATCAAGGACAGGACCGGCGCCCCGGTGGACAAGGACGGCATCGTGTTCTGGGGCCAGTCGTTCGTGGCATCGCCGAACGGACAGGTCGTCGAACGCGCCCCGGCCGACAAGGAAGCCGTGATGGTGGTCGGCTGCGACCTCGCCAACGTCGAGTTCAGCCGCACCCACTGGCCGTTCCTCCGCGATCGCCGCATCGACGCCTACGGCGACCTCACCAAGCGCCTCAGCGATTAACCCCCTTGGCACCCAAGGCACCGCACGCACCCAAGGCCCCGAAAGGGACGCCAGCGGACCACGGCTTCTCATTTCCAGCCGAGTGGTATCCACATCGCGGCACCTGGATCAGCTGGCCGCGTCCCGAAGGCATCTCGTTTCCCGATCGCTACCACGACGCCATCGAAGACATCGCCGGCCTCATCCGCGTGCTGGTCACGCGCGAGGAAGTGCACCTCAACGTTCCCAACACCAACTACGAGCGCATCGTCCGCGCGTTCTTGCGCGATCGCAAGGTGCCGCTTGGCCGCGTGCGCTTCCACCACATCAAGACCAACGAGTGCTGGGCCCGCGACCACGGTCCCGCTTTCGTGCTGCGGACCCGCCGCGGCAGGACCGAAGCGGCGATCGTCGACTGGGGCTTCAACGCGTGGGGCGGCAAGTATCCGCCCTATGACGCCGATGACGCCGTGCCGGCGCGGATTGCCGAAGAACTCGGGCTGCCGGTGTTCTATCCGGGGATCGTGATGGAAGGCGGCGCGGTTGACTTCAACGGCGCGGGCACGGTGCTGACGACGACTTCGTGCCTGCTCAACAAGAATCGGAACCGGACGCTCTCAAAGACCGACATCGAGTGCTTCCTGCGCGACTACTACGGGCAGCAGCACGTGGTGTGGCTCGGTGACGGCATCGAGGGCGATGACACCGACGGCCACATCGACGACCTGGCGCGCTTCGTCGATGCGCGGACGATTGCGATTGGCATCGAGACGAACCGGCGCGATCCGAACTTCGCGATCCTGCAGCGCGCTCGTCGCGCGCTCGACAAGGCGCGCGACCAGGACGGCCGGCCGTTCGACATCCTCGAGCTGCCCATGCCAAAGCCGCTCTCGTATGACGGCCAGCGGCTGCCGGCGACCTACCTCAACTTCTACTTCGTGAACGGGGCGCTGCTGGTGCCGACCTTCGGCCAGCCCGCACGTGACCGCCAGGCCATGGCCGTGCTGCAGCGCCACCTGCCCGGCCGCAAGGTCATTGGCGTCGATTGCCGCGCCCTGATCTGGGGTTTGGGCGCAATTCACTGCTTTACGCAGCAAATGCCCAAGTTCTAGGTGCCTGGGGTGCCGGGGCGCGTGCTAGAATTGGTGTTTCCCTAGCGTGCTGGAAAGCGAGCCTATTAGTGGGCTCCGGATCCAGCGAAAGGACGCTGATAATGAAGCCGAATATTCACCCGGAATACAAAGAAGTCGAAGCCCACTGCGCGTGCGGCGCGAAGTGGATGACCAAGTCCACGAGCAAGGACCTGCACTTGGACGTCTGCTCCAGCTGCCACCCCTTCTTCACGGGCCGCCAGAAGTTGCTCGACACCGAAGGCCGCATCACGCGCTTCACCAAGAAGTTCGGCGCGCAGACGGTGGAAGCCCGCAAGACCGCCGACAAGGCCGTCAAGGCAACCAAGGCCAAGGCCGCGAAGAAGGCCAACTAGCCGCCGGGTAGCGCGCCTGCCGGCGTGTCCCGGTCACCACTCGACCTAACCAGGTCGAACACCGAGTTGTCGCTCGGGAGGATGAAGATCGTACGATCGCTCTGGCTGGTCGTGGTGATGTTCACCACGCGGCCGGGCGCTGGCGCGAGCACCGCCGTCGTCTGGTTCGCGGTCTCGATTTCACAGGGCGGGTTCTGCACACCCAACGGCAGGGCCACGCCAAGCACGAAGAACGCCAGGGCAGCGTCCGGCGAGACGAAGGGCACTGAGAACACCGGTGCGTTGGTGTTGGGTGTCGGCGTGGTCGGCGCCGGTGTGGTGGCGGTGGGCGTCGGCGACGAGACTCCTGATCCGCATGGTCCTCTTCATCGGCAGTAGTCGCTGGTCCTGCCCATTACCCCATCGGCTGGGGGCAGGCTTCGAACGAGAGCGGCGTCGGCAGCTGACAGCGTGTCGAACCAGCAGATCCCGTACGGCATGATGTCGTTGTCATGCGCGGCGAGCCAGGCCGGATCGTTGCTGGACGCGTTACGCTGCCGCAGGTCGTAGACGCCGTAGTCAAAAAACACATTCCGCGCTGAATCGCGAAGGCCGACACCAGTTCCGAGCACCTCGCCTAGCGTGACGGTGACGCCGCTGATGGGCGTGGACCGGGAGTCGAGCTCGACCGGAGCCGGCAGGGTGTCGGCAATGGCCTGGAACTTCGGCGGCAGGTCGCGCAGGTGGCCAAAGCGGAACATGATTCCGCAGTCGTTGACGAAGTCGAACGTGTACTGAATCTCGCCACTGGCCAGATAGCGACCGGCGCGCAGCAAGGTGGCCGGCATGGTCGCCCTCACCTCCACGGCCGTGGTCTGGCCGGGCAGGTCGAAGCGGAAGCCGCCGTGGGCCTTGTAGTCTCCACGCACTTGCCCGGGATACAGGATCGAGGTGACGCGGCTCATCTCCACCGGCAGCGGCAACGTCAACGGATTCGCGCACGCCGGAGGGGTGCCCAGGGGCCGCCACACCTGCCCATTGAAGTCCCACCCGGTGAACGTCGTTGTGACTGGAGGTGCCGTTGGGGTGGTCGGGGTCGCCGGCAGGGTCGTGGTGGTTGGGCTGGTGGGCGCGGCCGACGAACCGCCACCGCAACTGGTCACCGCCAGCGCGACCCCCATCACGGCCGACAGAACCCTCAAACCATTCATGGACGCGAATATACGGAGCTCGAGCGCAAAAGTCGTTGGAGTGACATCAGAATTTCTAAGAGAATGTTAGGGCCATGGCGGCCGGGGGTCCAGTATTCGAATTCGATGAGTTCCGGCTGGATGCTGGAAAGCGCCTGCTCTCCAAATCCGGACAAGTGGTCGCGATCCTTCCGAAGGCCTTTAATCTGCTCGTGTTCCTCGTCCAGCACCGGCACCGCGCGCTCGACAAGGATGAGATCCTACACGGGGTTTGGCCGGGAACGTTCGTCAGCGAAGCCAACCTCACGCAGAACATCTCGGTACTTCGCAAGGCCCTGGGCGAGTCGCCTCGCGAGCATCGCTACATTGTGACGGTGCCGGGTCGCGGGTATCGCTTTGCCGCCGAGGTGCACGAGCCGCTGCCGTCGACCGGCAACCAGGTTCGCGCCCACAAGCTGACGACGCGGGCTCGCCACTGGCTCAACAAGCGCCTGACCGAAACCATCCTCGAGGCCATCACCGGTTTCATCGAGGCGACCGATGCGGACCCCGAGTTTGCGCCGGCCTGGGTCGGGCTGTCCGATGCCTATGCCCTGCTCAGCCTCTACGGCGCGTCGTTGCCGGCCGCGGTGTTTCCCAGAGCCAAGGCCGCAGCCGAGACCGCACTCCGTTTTGATCCCGGCCAAGCCGAGGCTCACAACGCCCTCGGCGTGGTCGAATTGTTTTACGAGTGGAACTGGCCCGCAGCCGAGCAGGCCTTCCAGCGGGCCATCGCCCTCAATCCCAACTATGGCGATGCCTACCAGCGTTATGGGTTGTACCTGACGGCGATGGGCCGTTTCGACGAGGCGCGGCGGGCACTGGCCCGGGCCGAGGCACTCGACCCGCTGTCGCGCATCATCCCGACCATTGCCGGCTACCCGGCCTACTACGGTCGCGACTACCAGGCGGCCGCGCGCCAGTTCCGCCACGTCTTACAGGTCGACCCTAATTTCTCGATGGCCCACTTCAGGCTGGGCCTGGCGCTGGCGCAGATGGGCCGCTTCGACGAGGCCCTGGCCGAGCTCGGCATCTCGAAGCAGCTGTCGAACGATCGGGATGTGGTGGCCGCCCTCGGCCGCGTGCACGCGATGATGGGCAACACCGCTGCGGCGCTGGAGGCTGTCAAGGAACTGCACGTCCGCTCGAAGTCGACCTTCGTGCCGTCGTACTCGGTGGCGGTGATCTACGCCGCGCTTGGGCAGACGGCGACCGCTCTCGAATGGTTGCAGCGCGCCTTTGCCGAGCGGTCGTATTGGATGATCTATCGCAACATCGACCCGGCGCTGGATCCGCTGCGGATCGAGCCGGGGTTCGATGCGATCGCGCGCCAGGTCGCCCCGCGGGGCTCGCCGGTGGCGACCGGCCTAGACTGAGTCTTCGAGCGCCGAAAGCAGCCCGCCCGGCGTGGCCGCCGAGAGCTTGCGATCCAGCCGCTGCAGGCGATGTTCGGCTTCGACCTTGCGCCGGCCCAGCGGGTCGTCCTTCAACACATCCAGCACCAGCGAGCGCGCGGCGCCCAGGTCGCGCGAGCGATGCTCGTGATAGATCGCCAGCGCTTCTTTCGCCTCGCGCCGCAGCGCGGCCGCGCAGCGGGGCAACGACGCCAGTTCCCGCCAGGCATCCGCGGCTTCGTGCACGCGACGCGCCCGCCGCCGCAACCACGCCAATCGCCGCAAGGCCTCGCCGTGGACCTCGGGCTCGCTGCCGATGCGCTTCGCCAGGTCGATGCTCCGCAGCAACGCGGCCTCGGCATTCGCTGACGCGCCGGCGCGCTCGTACAGCCGTGCCAGGCCGAGGCATTCGTGAGGGTTAGACGACTCGAGCGGCCCGCCGCCCACCAGCGTCAGCGCCCGCGCCATCACCGCCGCCAGCGAGATCAGGTCGAGGCGGTTGTGCTCGAGCACGGCTTCCAGCGGCCGCGCATCGCCGTCGCGGACAAACTGGAAATAGCGCGAGGGGATCTCGAAGCCGGGCACGTCGCCGACGCGGTGCACGCCCGCCAGGTGCTTTTCGAGGACCGACAGCGAGCAACTGCTCTCGTCCGGATCCGGTCCGGCGGTATTGGGGCGGCCCCGCCACAAGCGGCGGGCCGCGTGCAGCATGTCGAGGTGCGGCACCTCGGCCAGCGGGAACGGCACCCGGTGAAACAGGAACCGGGTTTCGATCAACGGCACGTCGAAGGTGCGGCCGTTGTAGGTCACCAGCGCGCCGTGCGTGGCGGCCCACGCCGCCATCTCGTGGAGGACGGCGCGTTCGTGCTCGAAGCCCGGCATCATGAACTGCCGGACGCGAATGGAGTCGCCGTCGATTGCCGCGCAGCCGACGAGAAACGCCTGGGTGCCGGCGCCGCCGAAGAGTCCCGTGGTCTCGAGGTCGAGGAACAGGAGGGTGCCACCAACCCCCTTCGCCGAGGGCCAAGCGCACGCCATCGTCGCCAGCGCGTCCTGCCCCTCATGGATCGTGTCGATGAGGTCGCCGATGCGGCGCCGGCCGTGGAGGTCGCCGGCTCGATACTCGCGGTCCACGATGATCACGGCGCCTTCGGCGCGATCCTTCACGGTGCCGCCAAGAACTCCGGCGGCATGAGACGTGCGGAGGGCGGCCGCTTCAGCGGTCGCCGGCAAGCGATGGCTCAAGCCATCGCTCTCCGAACGCGAAGTCGACTGTTCAAGCTCGGGCGCGACCACGGGCACGGCCGATGGCCTGGTGCCCTGGACAATGCCCCGGAGCCGATCGAGCGTGGACATGGCTAGAAAGGCACCTCGTCCTGCGTTCGGAGAGCGACGGCTTCAGCCGTCGCTGCGACGGGGCGATGGCTAAAGCCATCGCCCTCCAAACGCGGCGCCAGCAAGTGCTCGAGCAACCGCAAGGCCACGGTCTTGGCGAGCGGACCGGTTTCGCCGATCGGGCCGACGCACATCGGGCACCCGGTCTCGCAGTCGCAGCCGGCAATCAGGGCACTCGTCTTCGACAGCAGTTCCTGCTGCATGCCCCACAGCGGCGCACTGAAGCCGATGCCGCCCGGGTAGGCGTCGTAGATGAAGATCCTCGGCCAGTCCGTTCCGGACTGGTCGTGATCACCGGTATTCACGGATAGGCCAATATCCCTTGCATCGCACATCAGCAGCAGCTGCGCCACCTGCTTCATGGCAAACGCCAGGCCGACCACGCCGTCGCGGCGGTCGTCAGTCGCGTAGGGCAGCGCGCTCATCACCGCGAGCGGAACCTCGAGCCAGTACGACGTCGTGTGCATCTGCTGCTCGGGCAGGTCGAGCTCGCCCGAGCCGACGTTCTCGTTGGTGTGGAACTTGATCTTCTTGAACCCGACGACGCGCGATACCACGTGCACCTCGCCGTGCAGCGCGACGCTCGGCGCGTCGGTGGCGAAGCGATCGAGGATGGTCACCTTGGTGTAGGTGATCGCGGTCGTGTAGTAATCGCAGTCCACTTCCTTGACGTGCGCCTTGCGGCCGACGAAGTCGAGCTCTTCGACCTGGAAGATCTTGCCCTCCACCATGTAGATGGCCTTGGGGTGCAGCGTTGCCAGCGCGCTCGTGAAGTCGGTCTCGCCAATCACCTTCGGTCCGTTGGTGTGATCGGTGATGACGAAGTTGTCGGACGAGATCGACCGCAGGCTCACGGCGTTGGCCGGGTACGACTCGCTCGTCCAATGCCACTGCCCCAGTTCGTCGTCATGGCCGGACCGGTGCACGAGGCCCGACTCCTGCAGCACGCCCAGCACTTCCTGCACGTTCACCTGGCCGTACGACTCCTCCGTGGTGAACGGCAGTTCGAACGCCGCGCACTTCACGTGGTCCACCAGGATGTGCAGGTTGTCGGGATTGACCAGCGCGTGTTCGGGCGAGGCGTCGAAGAAGTACGCGGGGTGGCGCACCACGAACTGGTCGATCGGCGCGCTGGACGACACCATTACCGCCGCCGACTGGCCGCTGCGGCGGCCGGCGCGGCCGGCGCGCTGCCACGTGGAGGCAATCGTGCCGGGATAGCCGGCCATCACGCACACGTCGAGCGCGCCGATGTCGATGCCGAGCTCGAGCGCGTTGGTCGAGACCACGCCGCGCACCTGGCCGGCGCGCAGGCCTTTCTCGATCTCGCGCCGGCGCAGCGGCAGGTAGCCGCCGCGATAGCCGCGAATGCGCTCGGGCATGCCGGGCACGTCCTCGAAGTCTTCCTTGAGATAGGTCGTCAGAATCTCGGTGGTGAGCCGGCTCTGCGCGAACACGATCACCTGCAAGTTGCGGCGCAGGAACTCCCCCGCCACGCGCCGCGATTCCGCGATGTACGACTTGCGGATGCCAAGCTCGCGATTCACCACCGGCGGATTGACGAAGACGAAGAACTTCTCGCCTCTTGGGGCGCCGCTCTTGTCGACGAGAGCGAACGGCCGTTCCGCCAGCCGCTCCGCCAGCTCCGACGGGTTGGCGATGGTCGCCGACGAGCAGATAAACTGCGGATTCGATCCGTAGTGCCGGCAGATGCGCTGCAGGCGACGCAGCACGTTGGCCAGATGGCTGCCGAACACGCCGCGATACGCATGCAATTCGTCGATGACGATGAACTGGAGATTCTCGAAGAGCTTGGCCCACCGCGGGTGGTGCGGGAGGATCCCCGAGTGCACCATGTCGGGATTGCTGAGCACGATGTGCGCGCGCGTGCGGATGGTGCGGCGCGCGTCCTGCGGCGTATCGCCATCGTAGGTGTGGACGCCGATCTCATCCCCACCAACGTTGCCGATGGCGCCCACCAGCTCGTGCAGCTCGGCCATCTGATCCTGCGCCAGCGCCTTGGTCGGGAACAGATACAGCGCGCGCGTCGCCGGGTTCTTCAGGATGCGATCGAGAACGGGCAGGTTGTAGCAGAGGGTCTTGCCCGAGGCGGTCGGCGTGGTGACCACCACCTGGCGGCCTTGCGAGACGAGATCGAAGGATTCCGCCTGGTGGGTGTACAGCTGCTGCACCCCGCGCGCTTCAAGCGCCGCGCGCAGCCTGGGATCGATGTTGGCCGGGAACGGCGCGTAGGCCGCCTCCACCGCAGGCAGCCGCCGCACCGCGGTCACAACCTCGTCTGGGGTATCCGGGCGGTCGAGCGCCGAGCCTGAAGCCAGGACCTGGAGCGCGCTCTGGAGGGCGATCTGCTTGTGTTCCTGCGAACGCCGAGCGGGCAGCGTCGAGTGATCGGACGCCATAGGGTAATCGTGTGCAATCCTACACGATCATCGGACGAAAGGGCGAACAAATAACAAAAGCAGACAATCCGCCTGAAGGCGGATTCTACATTTTGACCAGGACGACGCGGCGGTTCCTGGCGCGGCCGTCTTCGGTGGTGTTCTCGGCCACCGGCTGGGTGTCGCCAAGGCCGGCGGTCGTCAGGCGTGTCGCGTCGATGCCCTTGGACGCGAGCCAGGCCGCCACCGCGGCGGCGCGGCCGTTCGACAGCTTCAGGTTGGCGGCCTTGTCGCCGACGTTGTCGGTATGCCCTTCGATGCGCAGCTTCCAGTCGGCATTCGCGGCCAGCACCGCGGCCACGTCGCTCAAGACCGCGTCCGATGCCGGCGTGATGGTGGCCTGGCCGGTCGCGAACGTGATGCCGTAGACGTCGAGCTTGCCGCTTTTCGCGATGGCGTCAGACATCGCCTGCGCGCTCGCGGATATCTCCTGGGCCATGGCCTGCACCAGCACGGCGGTCATCTCGTAGGCCGGAAACTCGTTGAACATCGCCGACTGCACCGAGATCCACTGGGACCCTTTGCGCATGGTTACCGCGGGAAAGTCGTGATTTTCGTGCTTGCCGCTGAACACCGGACTGTAGCCGGCCTTGCGCAGCGCCGCCTCGGCGTTTCGCATGAGTTGCAGGGGCGAGGTCGTGACCGGGCAGATGTACTTCAGTTGCTCGGCCGAGCCTTCCTTGGTCTCCATCTCGCCCGCCTTGTTCACCACCATGTCGAACGCGTCGAACGCCTTCTTCGTGCACTCGTACAAGCCGCAGCCCGGCATGCGCGACAGCAATGCGGAATCCTTGCCTTTGCAGGTGTCTTCATCCACGCCGGGTTCCTGCGCGAAGGCGGCGCCCGGCAGCAGAATCGCGAGGACTAGAAACGAGGTCAGCTGTTTCATGGTTTCCATTATAGTTCCCCCAACCCATGGCTACCCTCGTCCGCCGCCTCGGCCTCCTGAGTTCAATTGGCCTCGTCATCGGCATCACCATTGGCGGCGGCATCTTCCGCACGCCCGCCGGCATCGCCACGCGCGTGCCCGAGCCGATGTTCATGCTCGGGGTGTGGGTGCTCGGCGGCGTCATCGTGCTGTGCGGCGCGCTCGCGTTTGCCGAACTGTCGGCGGCGATGCCCGAGACCGGCGGCATGTATGTCTACTTGCGTGAGGGCTGGGGGCGGCCGTACGGCTTTCTTTACGGATGGGCGCAGCTGGTCCTGATCCGCGCCGCCGCGCTGGGCGGCATCTCGTCGGTGTTCGGCGAGTACTTCATGCGGGTGTTCGGCCTCGACCCGGTGGCCCACCCGGCGTGGGCAGACTACCTCGCCGCCGGCGCCATCATCTTCGCCGGCGCCACGAACATCGTCGGGGTCCAGCTCGGCGCGCTGTTCGCCGGCATCTCGACGGTGACCAAGTTCGGCGCCCTGGCCTTGCTCGTGCTGGCGTCGTTCCTGCTCGGTGGCAACTCGGGGGCCTCGTTCTCGCACCTGGCCTCGACCGGCGCCGGCGTCGACGCCGGGGTGTTCGGCCTCGCGCTGATCTCGGTGATGTGGGCCTACGACGGCTTCGCCGACCTGACCTTCGCCAGCGGCGAGGTGAAGGACCCCCAGCGCAACCTGCCCCGCGCCATCATCATCGGCACCATCCTCATCATCGCCATCTACCTGCTCGCCAACGCCGCCTACCTGTATGTGAGCCCGATCGAGAAGATGGCGCAGTCGAAGCTGATTGCGGCCGACACCATGGGCGCCATGTTCGGACAAGCCGGCGTCTCGTTCATCGCGGTGGTGGTGATGATCTCGACCTTCGGCTCGCTGATGGGCAGCATGCTCGCCTCACCGCGCATCTTCTTCGCGATGGCCGACGACCAGCTGCTGTTCGCGCCCATCGCCAAGGTCCACCCGACGTGGCACACGCCGTACGTGGCCATCAGCCTGGCCAGCGTGCTGGGCGTGGCCATGGTAATGACGCAGACCTTCGAGCAGTTGACGGATACGTTCGTGCTGGCGATGTGGCCGTTCTATGCGTTGAGCGTGGCGGCCATCTACACCCTGCGCAGGTCGCAGCCCAACCTGCACCGCCCCTACAAGGTGATTGGCTACCCCTACGTGCCGGCGGTGTTCATCGCGGCCGCGGTCTACCTGGTCGTCAACGCCCTGATCACCGATCCGTTATGGACGTCGATCACCTTCGGCGTCGTGCTGCTGGGCCTGCCGGTGTACTACCTGTGGTTCAGAAGGGTTCAGTAGGGTTCTGAACCGTTCAAAACATCCGCGACTGGCAACCGTCCACAACGACCGTGGTGCCGCTGACCCAACCGGCCTTGGGTGAGGCGAGAAACGCGATGGCGGCGCCGACTTCTTCGGGGCGGCCGAAGCGGCCGAACGGCAGCTCGTGCGCGATGAACTCGGCGATGCCCTTCGGGTCGGCCTGCTGCCGCTTCCACCACGACCCGCCCTCGAACAGGATCGACCCGGGCGCCACCGAGACGACGCGAATCTGATCCTTCGCCAGTTGTTGCGCGAGGGACTTGGTGAGGCTGATTTCGGCGGCCTTGACGGCGTTGTAAGTCATGCGGCCACCCGACTCGCGGCCGAAGATCGACGACACGATGACGATGGCGCCGCCCTGCTTGCGCAGGTGCGGCACGGCCAGCCGCGAGGCGCGGACCGCCGGGAACAGCGTCAGGTCGAACGCTTCCTGCCACTCGGCGTCGCTGGTGGCCTCGAGGTCGCCGCCCTTCGCCACTCCGACGTTGTTCACCAGCACGTCGAGGCGCCCGAACCTGCTGACCGCGGTCTCGACCACGTTGGCCAGGTCGCGCTCGGATGAGACATCGGCGACGACGCCCTCGGCCGTCGCCCCGTCCGCCGCGGCAGCGCGCAACTGCTCCACCGACTTCTGCAGTTGCTCCGCGCCACGCGCGCACACCACCACGTGGGCGCCCTCGGCAATCAACGCCTGCGCCGCCGCGAAACCCAACCCGCGGCTACCGCCGGTCACGACCGCTACCTTTCCCGTGAGCCCTAAGTCCATCGGTCCCTAAATCCCCAAATCCCCAAATCCCGATCCAAAATCACCAACTCACCACATCACGAGATCACCAGATCAGCGACCGGTCAAATCGTTCAATCTCCAGTCGAACTCGTGAAACACCATGTTGAACTCGTTCTTCCGCAGGAACTCCCGTTCATTCGGCACAATCAACGGTTCGATCAGCGCCAGCACGGCGCGCTCGAGCGGGCTGCGCGTGGCATACATCGCCGGCGCGCGGTTGGCCAGGGTCCGGGTGAAGAGCGCCTCGCGCCACGAGAACATCGGGTTGACCGACAACCGGTTGTTGCCCGCATCCACCTGCACGAGGACCCGGCGCGTCACCAGCTCGCTGGTCATCGCCGTCAGCTGTTGGTCCAGCCGGTCGGCCGAATAGGCCTCGCTCTTGAGGCGGCTGCCGCCCACCGCGCCGCGGCTGAGCGCGAGCAGGGCGCGCGGATCGTCGAAGCCGCCGATCACGTCACGCTCGATGGCGTCGAGCGTCAGCTGGCGCCCGCCGGCGCGAAAGGTGCGGCGCTCGAACGCGCCGGGAATCTGGCGGATGCTGGTGGCCGGATAATCGGCCGCCCGCCCGCGAATGGGATAGCTGTCGATCACCGTGCGCAGCACGAACGCGTTGTAGGCGTTGATCCAGTAAGACAGCTGGCGCGGCTGCGGCCACTTCGACACCGTGTCGGCGCTCACCTCGCCAATCGACGCCACGTAGCGATCGAACTTCGCCCGCTCCTGCCTGAGCGCGTAGTAATAGACGAGGCCGTCGCGGACGTAGAGGTCGAGGACCTCGTCGAACGGCCGGTGCAGGGGATCGACGGTCACCGGCGCGGGTTCCTGGGCGGCGGGCAGCCCGGCCGTGATCAAGAGGAGCAGAGCAATACTGATCGGACGCATCGTGCCTTAGAGCTTAGTCAAGAAACCGTTCAGCGCCTCGTTGAATGCGTCGGGCTGCTCGAGGTTCGACAGGTGGCCGGCGTTCGGGATGGTGACCAGCCTGGCGCCCGGCACCGCCTCGGCAATGCGGCGCGAGTCGGCGGGCGGCGTCAGCTCGTCTTCCTCGCCCACGATCACCAGCGTCGGCACCGCGATCTGCGGCAGCAGCGCCATGGAGTCCGGCCGGTGCATCATGCGATGGATGGCGCTGCGAACGGCCACCGGCGATTGCTGCTTGATCAGCCGGCGGACCTGCGCCTCGATCGCGGGGCTGAGCTCGCGGGTGGCCTTGCCGAGCAGCTTGGGCATCATCTCGCGCGCGACCCCAGACGGCCCTTCGCGATCAACGAGCGCGAGCATGTTGCGGCGGTTGGCACGGCCCTCGGGCGTGTCCGCGGTCGCGCGGGTGTCGGCCAGCACCAGGCCCTCGAAGAATTGCGGCGCGCCCTGATACAACGCGAGCGCGGCGTAACCGCCCATCGACAAGCCGCCGATCACCGCGCGCGACACCGACAACTCCTGCAGCAAATCCGCCACATCGTCGGCGTAGTCGGTGATCGCCAGCGCGCTCAACGAGTCGAGCTCGGTGGAGCCGCCGAAGCCGCGCAGGTCGGGCGTGATCAACCGCCAGCCCGTGGGAATGCTGCGCATTTGCGGTTCCCACTGGTTGGCGCCAAGGGGGAAGGCATGCAGCAACACGTAGGTGCGTAACGCGCTCTCGCCGGGGGCCGAGTCGAGATAGGCGATGGTCCTGGAGCCGATGTGACAGTACTGTCTCGTCATGAAGGGGTTCGCGGCATTGTATATCGCGCCCCCCCTTACGGGGTCTGACCCCGAGCAGGAACTGCCGAGGGGCCTGACCCCTATATTTCGATGGCCCCGCCAAACGACTTCAAGTGCTCGCGGAACGTATACGCCGGATTCGCCTTGCGCGTGTGGAGGTACCCGCTCAAGTCGAGTTGCGTTCGCAGCAGCTCGCCCTTGAGGAGCCGCGAAGCCTGTTTGCCCTCGCGGGCCGCGATATCCTGGGCCGCCTCGATCACCTCGGCCAGGTGCGTCAATCCCACGAACACCACGCCATCGTCATCGGCGAACACGATGTCGCCTGATCCGGCGGTGACGGCGCCACAGCGCGCGTGCGCGAGGGCGTCGTCCGCGCGCGGCCGCAACTCGAGCGGACCGTTGGGACAGGTGCCAAGACTCCACACCTTGGCGCCGATGGCGCGAATGGCCGTGGTATCGCGGTGGGCGCCCCAGCACACTGTGGCGGCGAGGCGGCTCATGTGAGCTTCCCCGACCACGAGGTCGCCGATGCACCCTTCGTCCAGGCGCCCATCGTTGTCGATCACCAACACATCGCCGGGATTCGCCGCGGCGATGGCTTCGAGAAACACGTCGGTGCTGCCGGCGTGTCGCGCCGGGCACACCGGGCCGGCGATGCGCGAGCCGGGGATGTTGCAGCGAAGTCCCGGAGGACCCACGCGGACGGGCAATGACAATTGCACGCAGGCGTCGGCAATGAACGGCGTGCTCCAATCGAAAGCGGCAGGGATGGCCATGCCTGAGTATACGGTCAGGCTGCCGTCACCACCTGCAGGACGAGGTCGCCGAGGTCGTCGGCCTTCCGCGCGCCGACGCCGTAGATGTGCCGCAGCGCATCCATCGTCGCCGGCTTGGTCCGCGCGATCTCGCGCAGCGTGGTGTCGTGGAAGATGACGTAGGGCGGCACCCCGCGCTTGCGCGCCACCTGCATGCGCATGGCGCGAAGGCGCTCGAAGAGCTCGCGATCGACACCCTCCCAGCCTTCGGTTTCGACCCGCGCCCGCTTGGGCAGCCGGCCCTTCTCGGGGCGCTTCTGGCGGGCCAGCGACAAATCCGGTTGCGCGCCGGCATCCTTCAACAACTCGAGGCCTTCGGCCGTGAGCTGGAGGATCGGGTACTCATCGCCCCCCTGTTGCAACAGGCCGTGGGCCAGCAGCTGATCGACATAGCCGCGCAATTCGTCGATGGTGGCGTCCTTCATCAGCCCGAACACCGACAGCTCGTGGTGGCCGCGCGACCGCACCTGCTCGCTGTCGCTGCCGCGCAGCACGTTGGTCACGTGCCCGGCGCCGAAGCGCTGCCCCACCCGGGCCACGCACGACAGCACCTTGCGGGCCACCGTGACCGCGTCCCCCACGGTCTCCAGCTCGCCCAGGCAGTAATCGCAGGCGCCGCAGTCGTCTTTCGCGAACGCCTCGCCGAAGTAGCCGACCAGGCGCTTGTGGCGGCAGCCGACGCTGGCCGCGTAGCGCTCCATGTCGCGCAGCAGCCCGCGGCGCGCGTCGGACATCTCGCCGTTCTTCTCCAGCATCACGCGCCACTTCAGGAAGTCGGCGCCCGAGGCGATCAGCACGCACTCCGCCTCCAGGCCGTCACGGCCGGCGCGGCCGGATTCCTGCTGGTAATGCTCGAGCGATTGCGGCGCGCCGGAATGGATCACGAAGCGCACATCGGAGCGATCGATGCCCATGCCGAAGGCGACGGTCGCGACCACCAGGTCCACTTCTTCGTTCAGGAAGGCGTCCTGGTTGCGGCTGCGTTCCTCGTCGGGCAGCCCGGCGTGGTACGGACGGGCGCGCCACCCGGTGTCGTTCAGCCACTGCGAGAGGCTGTCCACTTCCTTGCGCGACGTGCAATAGATGATGCCCGCCTGCCCGCGGTGGCGTTCGAGCACGCCGAGGATCTGCGCCTTCAGTGTCGCCCGGGCCAGCACGCGGTAGACGAGGTTGGGACGGTCGAACGACCCCACCAGCTCGGTGGCGTCCCGCAAGCCCAGCTGCGTCATGATGTCCTTGCGGACACGGCCGGTGGCGGTGGCGGTGTAGGCGTGCATGCTCACCGACGGCCAGCGCTCGCGCAGACGGGCGAGCTGCCGATACTCGGTCCGGAAGTCGTGGCCCCACTGGCTGATGCAATGCGCCTCGTCCACCGCGATGAAGCTGACCGGTTTCGACTCGAGCAGCTTCAGGAAGCCGTCGCCGCCGTCGCCGACCAGCCGTTCCGGCGCGACATACAACATGCGGTAGCGGCCCTCGCGAATGCCGCGGGTGACCTCGGCCCTGGCCTCCGACGGCATCGAGCTGTTGTAGTACGCGGCCGCCACGCCGTTGCCGACGAGCGTGTCCACCTGGTCCTTCATCAGCGAGATGAGCGGCGACACGACAATGGCCAGCCCCTCGCGGGCAATCGCCGGGGCCTGGAAGCACAGCGACTTGCCCCCGCCAGTGGGCAGCACCAGCAGCGAGTCGCGGCCGGCCATGACCGCGTCCATCGCTTCGCGCTGAAGCGGCCGAAAGGAGTTATAGCCCCAGTATCTTTCGAGGATCTCAGCGAGGGTCAAGGAACCAGCTTATCAGAGGTTATTGAACTAGTCACATAACTGGTCAATACTATGACCATGAAGACCGTGGGCCTGGCCGAAGCCAAAGCCACCCTGTCGGCGCTGCTCGACCGCGTCGAGAAGGGGGAAACCATCACGATCACGCGGCACGGCGAGCCCGTCGCCGAATTGCTGCCGATTGCCCCGTTCCGGCCGAAAGGGCTGCGCCCGTGGGGACTCTACAAAGGGCAGTTCACGGTACCAGACGATTTCAACGATCCACTGCCGGACGCCGAACTCGATCTGTGGGAGGGGAAAGGCGACGAAGGGCCGTGAAGCTCCTCCTCGACACCCACGTCTTCCTGTGGATCGCGACCGACGATGACCGCCTGCCGCGCGACCTGAAGACCATCCTGCGCGCGCCGTCCAACGAGGTCTACCTCAGCGTGGCATCATCCTGGGAGATCGCCGTCAAGGCGCAATCCGGGAAGCTGGTACTGCCGATGCCCGTCTGGGCGTTCATCCTCGAGTCCCGTGAGCGGCTCGGCATCCAGACCCTGTCGATCCAGGAAACGGCCGTCGCTCACGTGGCGAAGCTCCCCGACATCCACCGCGATCCCTTCGATCGCATGCTGGTCTGCCAAGCCATCCAGCACGAACTGACCATCGTCACCAGCGACACCCACGTGCAGCGCTACCCCGTCAAGACCATGTGGGCGTGAGCAGCCCCGTCACGGCGTCATGCGCCAGACATTCCTCGCCGCGGTCCGGCGCACCAGCCGTCGCCGCGACCCTATAATGTCGCTGCGATGCCCTCTTCATTGGTCACCAGGCTGCGGGCAACTCTGAGCGGTGACACGACGAAGCAGGCGGCGTTCCTGACCTTCCTCTCGATGGTCGAGTTCCGGGTGTTCGTCCTGCTGCACCCAGAGAACCTGTTCGAACTGTCCGAGGCGGCGCGCCACGTGATCGAGGGGACGCCGTACTTCGCGGCGTTCCAGAACCGCCTCCTCGGGCCGTACCTGGTGCTGCTGTGCTCGTCGATGACCGGCCTGTCCTACGAGTCCAGCCACGGCCTCATCCTGCTCGCGCTCGTGATCGCGGCCAACCTGACGGCCTTTGCCGTGTTCCGGCGCCTGACCGCGTCTTCGGATCTCGGGTTCCGGTACGCGGTTTACTTCCTGTGCGCCTTCCTGGCGATCCAATCCGACGACTGGGCGTTGGTCTGGGACTTCATCGACATGCCCGTTTACCTGCTGTTCGCCTACGGCGTGTTCGCGCGAAAGCCCGTGGCGTACTTCATTCCGATCTTCGCGGTTGGCATCCTCAACAAGGAATCGGCCCTGGTGATTCCCCTGTGGTTGATGATCGACGCGTTTATCGTCCGCAGCGGCCCGCGAGCGGGCCGCCTCGGCGGGCGGCTCGAGCTCCCGGCGCGGTTCTGGGGCGGCGTGCTGCTGGCCGCCGCCGGAGGCACCTACACCAAGGTGTCGCGGGAACTGTTGTTCGTGCAGTCTTCGCTCGAGTCCACCGACCGGTTCATCCAGCTGCCGTTCTTCGACAACCACTGGAACCTCTTTGCCAGCATCCATCGGGCAGCGGTCCTGCTGCTCAACCCGGCCCTCGACCTGGCCGTGGTCATCCACCTGGCCTGGCTGCTGCTAGCGTGCTTCTTCGTCGTGCACTGGCAGCAGATCAGGGACCGCTACCTGAGCGTGTTCGTGGTGGTGGTGGCGATGTGGGCGGCGGTTCCGGTGTTCGGCTTCTTCGACGAGACGCGGCAGTATCTCTACCTGCTGCCGTTCGTGCTGATGTTCGACCTGGCGTTTCGCAACCGGATTGTCGAGCCCGCCTGAGAAGAGCCGGAGCCCCTGCCAGTGGTTCTTGATGATCTACCCACTCACAGCGGCACATCCTGCGGCCCTTGCGCGATCGTCGCGACGGCCGCCCGCCGCACGAACAGGACATTGCAGAACAGCAGGTTGCGGTCGGCCTCGGTGTGGCAGTGGTCATAGAAACACCATGGCGCCATGCCGTGTTCCGCCAGGAAGTCATGAATCGGGCCAAACAGCGAAATCACCGCGTCATTCGGATTGAACGTCACCTCGACCAGCACCCACTCGATCTTCCCGGCGGCGAGCAAGTTCCGGGCGCCCTTCATCACCTGGAGATCGTGCCCTTCCGTGTCGGTCTTGAGAATGTCGATGCGGGCGATGTCATGCTGCGCGCAGTAGTCGTCCAGGGTGACCGCGTCCACGGACTCGACGCGGGCGCCTCCGGCCGCTGTGGCCGGCACGACATGGCTGTTCAGTGATGACGACTCAGCCTGGACCCACGCCACGCCGGCTTCGCTCGAGACAACCAGACGATTCAGGCGCACGCGCGGGTCTGCACCGTGAGCCTGCCGCAGCACATCGAACGTGCCTTGCACGGGTTCAAAGGCATGCACCGCGGCCCCCGGAAACGCCCTGAGGATGGCGCGCGCGGTTTGCCCCTCGTTGGCGCCGACGTCGATGACCGTGCGCACCGTCACGGCCGGGGTCAGGCGCGCGAGATCCCATAGCCATTCGATGCCACGGGGCATGAATTGGCGTTTGCTGTAATAGATTCCGAATCTGCCCAGTATGGTCTGCAGCATGCGGCGGCGTCGATTGCCGACAAACGAAGGGCCGGGCACGCGGCCCGGCCCTTCTCCTAGTCAGTCCGCCTTTGCGCAATGCGCTTCGGCGGGATAAACCATCCTCACGTTACTAGGCGCAGCCGCTGGTCGTGCCGCAATTGCCGCACTTGTAGCAGGCGCCGCTTCGCACCATGATCGACCCGCACGTCGTGCACGGCGGCGCGTCTTCCTGGTTCTGCATGGCCGCGAACTGGTTGGTCTGCGGCACGATCACGCCGGTCGTGCTCACCGTCGCGGTCGGCGAGGCGCTGACCTTCGGCGCCGGCACGCCCGCCGGCACCGGGGCCGCGTAGCCTTCCGCCGCTTCGTCGCGGTTATTGACGCCGGCGCGGAACTGCGCCTCGGGCGAGAGGAACTTCGACGCCATCCAGCGGAAGATGTAGTCGACGATCGACTTGGCGAAGCGGACGTCGGCGTTCTTGGTCATGCCCGACGGCTCGAACCGCACGTGGCTGAACTTGTCCACCAGCGCCTGCAGCGGCACGCCGTATTGCAGCGCGTAGCTGATGGCCTGGGCGAACGCGTCGGCGAAGCCCGAGATGGTCGAGCCTTCCTTGGCCATGACCAGGAAGATTTCGCCCGGCATGCCGTCTTCGAACAGGCCCACCGTGATGTAGCCCTCGTGACCGGCGATGTCGAACTTGTGCGTGAGGGCCTGGCGTTCGTCCGGCAGCTTGCGCCGGGCCGGCGCCCGCTGGGCCAGCGCCGCCGCCACCGCGGTGTTGACGGCGTCGGTGGTGGCCTTGCTCACGATCTGGCCCTTCGCGTCGATCGCCGCCTTCGAGGTGTTGAGCGGCTGCGTGCGCTTCGAACCATCGCGATAGATCGAGACGGCCTTGGCGCCGAGGCGCCACGACTCGAGGTAGGCCTGTTCGATGTCTTCGACCGAGGCGTCCTTGGGGACGTTCACGGTCTTGCTGATGGCGCCCGAGATGAACGGCTGGGTGGCGCCCATCATCTTGATGTGGCCCATGTAGTGGATGGACCGCTCGCCCTTCGACGCCTTGAAGGCGCAGTCGAACACCGGCAGGTCGCGCTCCATCAGGTGCGGCGCGCCTTCGATGGTCTCCTGCTCGTCGATGTGCCTGATGATGTCGCCGATCTGCGCGGCCGTGTAGCCGAGCTTCTTGAGCGCCGGCGGCACGGTCTGGTTGACGATCTTCATCATGCCGCCGCCGACCAGCTTCTTGTACTTGACGAGCGCGATGTCGGGTTCGACGCCGGTGGTGTCGCAATCCATCATGAAGCCGATGGTGCCGGTGGGCGCCAGCACGGTGGCCTGGGCATTGCGGTAGCCGAAGTCTTCGCCGAGCTCGACCGCCTCGTCCCATGCCTGCTTGGCGCCGTTGTAGAGATCGTCCGGCACGTGCTTGACGGTGATGTCCTTGATCGCGTCGCGATGCTTGCGCATGACGCGCAGGAACGGCTCGCGATTGATGTCGTAGCCGTCGAACGGGCCGCCGTGGTCGCGGGCGATGCGCGCCGACTGGGCGTAGGCCTCGCCGGTCATCACCGCGGTGATGGCGCCGGCGAAATCGCGGCCGGCGTCGCTGTCGTAGGGCAGGCCGCGCGACATCAGCAGCGCGCCGAGGTTGGCGTAGCCGAGGCCGAGCGGACGGAAGGCGTGGCTGTTCTTGGCGATCGCCGGGGTCGGGTAGCTCGAGTTGTCGACCAGGATCTCCTGCGCGGTGATCATGGTGCGGCAGGCCGCGCGATACGACTCGACGTCGAACTCGCCGTCGTCCTTGACGAAGGTCATCAGGTTGAGCGACGACAGGTTGCAGGCCGAGTCGTCCAGGAACATGTATTCCGAGCACGGGTTGCTGGCGTTGATGCGCGCCGTGTTCGGGCTGGTGTGCCACTCGTTGACGGTGGTGTCGAACTGCATGCCGGGGTCGCCGCACACCCACGTGCCTTCGGCGATCAGGCGCATGACGTCGCGGGCGCGGTAGGTGTCCATCACCTCGCCCGTGGTCACCGCCTTGGTCTGCCACAGGCCATCGTCCAGCACCGCGCCCATGAACTCGTCG